>JAXDCU010000065.1:0-3766 GCA_034677645.1 Verrucomicrobiia bacterium | reverse complement strand
CGCTTGAAGCAATGCCCATCGAGAATCTGATCGGCCAACTCGACGCGGTGCCTGAGGGCATCCGCGTCGCGGTGCGCAACCACGGCGGCGGCCATTGGAACCACAGTCTGTTCTGGAAAGTCATGGCTCCTGGCTCTGGCGCTGGGCCAAAGGGCCCTTTTGCGGATGCCATTGCTCTGCGCTTCGGCAGTTTCGATTCCTTCCGTGAGAAGTTCGAATTGGCCGGGAACGGCAGATTTGGCAGCGGATGGGCGTGGCTGATTCTGGATCGCGGGCGACTGGAAATCGCCTCGACGGCCAACCAGGACAATCCGCTTATGGGAAAGGCGATTGCTGGCTGTGAAGGCGTCCCGCTGCTCGGAGTGGATGTCTGGGAGCACGCCTATTATCTCAAGTACCAAAACCGAAGGGCTGATTATCTCAAGGCATGGTGGAACGTTGTGAACTGGGATGAGGTCACCAGCCGCTATGAAGCAGCCCGGAAATAGATTCACGCGAGCACAAGTCCGCGAGCGGCTTCCTCAGGATTCCGCGCCACTGATATCTCACGTGCCACCGTGAGAACGATTTGGGGAAGCTCGAGTCGTTTCACTGAGACTGGCAATCGTTTGGGACTTTGCTCGGCGCGGGCGCGGAAGGTACTCGGACGCCGCCACGATTTCGCGCTGGATTTTGAACATTGCCCCCATGCCATACGTCGCTGTAGAAGAAGCGCATGTTGCCGGAACTAATCAGACATGGCGGCGCCATGATGTGGGTGCTGCTGATGACGGGCGCGGTCGGTACGGCGGTGTTTGTCGAGCGCCTTCTGCACTATCACAGGGAGCAGATCAATTCGCTCGATTTCATCAACGGCGTCCGGAACGTTCTTCGGCGCGAGAATGTCGTCGAAGCCATCTCGATCTGTGATGCCACGGCGGGGCCCGTTGCCCGCCTTGTCAAGACCGCTATCCTGAACCGCGACCGCGGCCGCGAGAGCATTCGCGAGGTCCTCAACGAGGCCGCTGAGGAGGAGATTCCTCAGCTTGAGGAGCGACTGCTTCTGCTAGCCACGATAGCGCGGATTGCTCCGGCGATGGGTTTGCTGGGAACCGTGTTGGGGTTCATTGAGGTTTTTCAGGTGCTCCAGCAGCAGGGCGTTTCCGCGCCGGCGGCCGAGCTTGCGGGCGGAGTTTGGAAAGCTCTCGTCAACACAGGTGCGGGACTGGCCCTGGCCATCCCTTTACAGGCTGGCCACAATTACCTAATCAGCCGCGTTCGGGACATCGTGCGCGACATGGAGAAGGCTTCCGCTGAAGTGCTTCGTTTGCTCACCGAACCGCCCAAGCCTGTTTGAGATGAGATTTCGTTCAACAGTCAAGCCGCTGAGCGACGGGTTGGAGGTGACGTCCTTCGCGGGCGTCTTCTTTCTGGTGCTGATTCTTCTTCTTTTGCATTCCTCGTTCGCTCCGGCTCCTGGGGTCCGCATTCAATTGCCATCAGTAGCCGCGGAGCGCAGACCGGCGACCCTGGGCGCTGAGCTGGTGGTCGCGATTGACCAGAATGGCCTGACCTACTTCGAACACCAGGTCGTGACTACGACGCAGCTTCGCGAACGACTTACAGCCAAGGTGCAAGCCAGCCGGAAACCGGTTCAGCTTCTCCTCCTTGCGGATGAGAGTGTTCGACAGGGGGCGGTGATTGCTTTGGCAACGATTGCGCGGGAATCGGGTATTAACGAGGTAGTAATGGCGACGCGTGAGCCGTTGTTTCAGGCAGGACCTGGTACGCCAGTCTCTCCACCATGAACGCGCTCCAGGCCAAAACTCAGAAATGGAGCGTTCAGAAGTGGTTCTTGGTGATCGTGGCGCTCGGTGTCGCGCAGTTTCTGTTTCTTGCGTCGATCTCCGGCCGTGCTCGGCGTCAAGCGCATGTGGGCCAACCAGACCAGGGCCAACTCCGCCTTTCGACATTCTCGCCGATATGTTCGCCATCCGCCGGGGCGGGGGATTACGAAGATCCGACGCACTTGGCCTTGGTCAGCGCGAGAGGCTTTTCCGGTTCCGTCTGGCTTGGGATGCCTCGACTGGAGCAGCGGCGGTCATACTGGACTGAACCTCCGCGTTGGCTGTTGGCCGGGCAAGGGCGCTTGTCGGCGCGATTCGACGAGGCTTCCGGAGACCCGGGCGTTGAGAACCCGATTGTGGCGACGTGTCCGTTGCTGGCGCGCCCGGATGCGAGGCCAACTTCAGCTTCCGTGACGAACTCCGTGTTGCGACTGGAGGGAAGGCTGGGACGGCGTGACCTCCTGAATCCTCCGGTGCTGCCAGTGTGGGAGTTTAACGATGTGCTCCGGCCTACATCCGTTCAAGTCCTGCTTGACGAGCGCGGCCGCGTTCTGAATGCGACCCTTGTGAGCGGGAGTGGGCTGGCGGGGGCGGACCAACGCGCGCTTGAGGTTGCGCGGGGCATGCTTTTTCGCCCCGCTGGGGACGCGGAAGAGGGGGGGTTGGCGTGGGGCACCTTGACATTCATCTGGCACACGCTTGAACCTCAAACACCGGAAACTCCAGGCTCAATACAATGACAGTGGGCGAGGTTCTGTTTGTGTACATGTTTGTCCTGCTCGCCGTGGTGGCCGTGCTTGGCGCCTGGCACGAATTCCGTCGGCGCAGGTTTAGTCCCACCCCAAGTGAAGACCACATCTTTCGATGCAAGGGTTGCGCGTATGTGTACACGGACGATACGGATGTGGCACGCTCGCGGTGTCCGCAGTGCGGAGTTGTGAACGACGTGTTCGAGTTCTGATGAGTTGTCCGGGTTCGGTGAGGCATTTCCAGCGCGCGACTCGAGATGTCGCGGGCAAGAGGATTCCAAATCCGGAGGATTCGCGCTGGCTGGGAGAACCACGCGAGACAGTGGCGCGGAACTCGACGCGGACAATGCTAGCCACGGTTCTTCAGCGTTTCTTTGGCCGAAACCCCCGCGGCAGTTTCGGATTGTCGGGCGTGATTGGGGTAGCCGGCCCAGATGCTGTTTCAGAAGGCGGCTCTCCTTCCGGAAGACCGAGGTGCTCGCGGGCCTTGGCGGCGGCGGCGGTGGTCCCATATTCCTCAACGATCCGCCGCAGCAAAACGTCTGCTTTGTCCGTCTGGCCAAGCCGGTTGTAGAGGTTGCAGAGATGGATCGCGGCCCAACCCCACCGTTCCGCATCCAGTTTGAACTTGAGAATCTCCTCGTACTCGAGAGCGGCGGCGAGGTTGTTGGCCATGTCCTTTTCGTAAATCTCAGCTATGCGCAACAACACATGCACCTGTCGCGGGTTTCTTGCCTGAATCTCGCGCATCAGCCGAATGGCCTCCAGATAGTCGCCGTTGGCCCAGACGGCCTCGGCTCGCTCGTACTCGGGCTGAGCCGTGACTTTGCCTTCGTCGTCGTAGAGGGACCGATGCGAGCGCTCGGCCACGTAACGAGACACATCCCGCGCCACCAGAAGCCCCAGACCAATTGCCGCGGCCAACGCCAGAAAAGCGTCGAGACCGAGCGGACTCCGCTCGTGCGACTTCTCGGCGGCCGCCGTGCGCGCAGGCGGTGAAGGAGCCATGTCTGTGTCCATGCGGGGTGGATCGTTGGTCGAACCCGGGGCGAGGGTTGCGTCCGGTTGGGCGACATCGGCGTTTGTTTCCGTGTTGACAGGTTGTCGGTTGGGCGGGGCCGGAGCGTGGTCGTTTGCGGAGTTGTTGGCGGTATGAACGCTCGTTTCGGACGGTTCGTATCTTCTGGCCGC
>JAXDCU010000064.1:0-14019 GCA_034677645.1 Verrucomicrobiia bacterium | reverse complement strand
ACCTCCGCCACAAGCTCGCCGTTGTTGGCGGCGTTTCCTGGTCCTACCCGTACCATTTCCCAGAGCCGCATCGTGTCGGCGGCCAGCAGAGCCAGCGCGCGGAGCCGTGTTGGGCCGATCCCGCCGTCCACGCGTCTTGTTAAGACGAAACGAAGCGCCCAACGATTTGCGTCAGTGACCAGCTCGCACTGCCGGACTAGACGGCCAGCGTGAACAGTGAGCGTCCGTGGTTGCAGCAGTGGCTTGATCCAGTCTGGCGCTGGGGGACGCCAGGATGTGTCGATATCGCCGTTCAGGCAGAACGCAGCCCAGCGGGACATTAGTTCGATCTCGACGCTGTCTTCAGCGGAATCGTCCTCATTCGATTGTGCGCCACGAAGGACCCATCTTGGAAAATCGAATGCAATGAAGCGTTGGTTTCCCCACTCGATTCGTCTCCAGAGGCCTGGTGCTCCAATGGCGGCGCAGCGCGTCTCGTCTGAGTTCTTAATTACTCTCTCCAGATGCAGCCAATCAGTCGTTTGGCGCACGGTCCAGTTGGACTTGTGCCAGGGGACCCCGTGTTGGGGGGGCGGAGGCGCCCCGGAACTCTCGCGTGTGCCGGGCTCTTTGACCTGATGGATGGCAGACGGGGTAGTCATGGGGAAGGCGGCATTCATGGGCCGGGCTGTTCTTGGTGGGGCGCGACGAACGGCTCGTTCGACAGCGGTAGCAAGCGCGTATTGTGCTGCCACCACGTCGCTGCGTCGTGGTTGAGCACGCCCGCGGGGTCAAGCGCGTCGAACTGCACCGCTGTCATCGTCAGAGAGATGTAGGTGAGTAGAAGAATGTGTTTGACCGGAAATCCTGGTGGCAGGAGCGGGCCAAGGCACAACACTGGCACGTGTCCGCCGCCGGTTCCAACGTTCGGGTGCCACACCGCTTGAGGGGCGAGAACGTTGATGAAAGACGTGCCCGGCTGGGGTAGGTAGATTGCCTCGTGTCTGTAGACTAGGGCGAGCAACGAACTGTGCGCGATCTTAAGCCCCCCGGTCGGATGCGGCATGCGCGGGACTGGCGCGCGCATTTCAATCAGAGCATGCAGATCGCCGGTGAGGTCTAAATGGTGAACGAATAGGCGTCCTGTAAGCCGCTCGAGGCGGAAAAGGTCCTTTCCTTCGGACATTTTGCGTGCTTGCCATGCGGCGGAGCCTCCATTGCGGATGCACGCGGCATCGAACGCGCTTTCTCGGTCTGGCTGGATTTGGATTTGGGCCAGATCATTCAAGCCACGGACGGCGTTATTGGTTGAGGCATTCTTAGTCATGGCTCTTGGGAATGATGTCTCGGTGGCAGAACGAGCCAGGCACGAGTTGTGTCCCTGAAAACGACATACGGCGCCTCTCCGCCTCCTAGCCTGCCGAGAGGTTGGTTCAGGGCGGCGCCCAGCGACTCCGCTGGTGGAGTGCTTTGCACATGCAGCGGATGCCTTGTGAGGGTATTATGGCACACGCGACAACGACCCACACTCGAGTGGCCACGGACAGCGAAGCGCCGGACACTGACTGTGGCACCGCAAACGCAAAACGCGCGCTCGATCCATTCCATTCCCGGCAGGCTGATCACTACATCGGGCGCGATAGCCCCGACGCCGGCATCTCGACATAGATCACCCAGAACCGAATGGCGCAGCGGACGCCGAGCATGAGCGACCGCGTAGCGCGCGTGGTCGCATCGGCAGGTCGGATTACGTCGAAGTGGCACGGTGAGGGTGCCGTGCGTGTAGCCGTTGTATTCGATCATTGTGTCAGCCACCGGTTGGCCCAGTCCAAGCGTATGGCGGATGATCTGATTGACGGTCAAATCTGCTGTTAGGGCGCACAGATGGCTCAGGCTTCGCGTCGGCTGGACGCTGAGCTCAGACTTGGCCGTATCGTGAGATGATCCGTCGCAACTGTAATGTGGTGTGGTGGTGTCATGCTCGCGCCATTCCCGCGGACCGTAGAGGCATGCAGGACACGGCCCATCGGCGTCGACGTTCCCGAAAAACCGAACGACTGCCGTCAACGTGTTGCCGTAAAGGGCGCCGTTGGCAAGGGCTTTGCCCAACATCATGCAGCGCCTCCCGGTTTCCACCTCCGCGGGCAGGTTGTCCGTGGCCAAAACGACGATGCCCGTTTCGGCAAGCGCGGCGAGCGGCGTGTCCTGGATTGCGCTCGTGCAAACTCGCACGCGCAAAGCCGGCTGTATGGTCAGGCAAAGCCGACCGGTGCGAACGGCCTTGTTTTGTCCGATGACCCCCGGCACGCAGTCGTGGGTGAGTATGCTCTCTGGCTTGACACGCTTTGGATCGACCAGACATAGGCCGGCAACCCCGCTTCGCGCGAGGTGGACGGCGATGCGCTCGCCCACGCTTCCGCAACCAACGATGGTGACCTCAAGCCCGCCAAACACGGCGGCCATGTTGGCTCGCATGCCGATTAGTGCCGGGAACCGCGCGTTCACGGGCGCCAACGCGACCGCGGTTTTGCGGGGCGCCTTCAGTTCTCTTGGTCGGCCGGAGTGACTCATTGTTCGAAGTTGGGATAACTTGCGTAGCCGGGTTCGTGCAGCACCGCGCGACTGCAGCCAGGACAGGTCGATCTTTCCTGTGCGCAACGCAAGCCGCTCGGCATGTCCGAGTCGTGCAATGGCGTTTCGCACCAGGGACAAACCAGACAGCGCACTGCGTCGCTGAACTGGACGCGACAATGCTGACACTCTCGACCAATCCAATGATCAGGCGCTGGTCCGTGCCGTGGCCTGCCGAACAGCGCAATATGCGCCTGAAACCCCACGCCCCACTGCAGAACGTCACGCTCTTTCACAAGTACGACACGAGGAGCGAGCGAGCCGTTGACGCGGACCACCTCACGGCCGTCGCTACACACAAGGAGATGCGGCCGACGCTCGCGATTCCGCACAGGCACGAAACTCGTCGCGGCGGATTCAACTGACTCGCCATCAGACACGATGCTCGGCGTCCCCGCGCCGTCGCAGGCCAGATAGCTAGGTTCTTCCGGCAGAACAAGAACTAGCGGACGCTGAGGATGCGACTGCGTGGCCTTGTCTGGCTCGTGCGCTTCGATTATAAGGTGAATCTCAAGTGCGTTCATTGCGTTCCCTTGGCGGCCTGCGCGCTTGTGCGTCCTCTGGATGCCTGGCGCGGCCGCGAAGCGACTCTCGGTTTGCGTCTCACAATGCGCGCATCATACGCCGTCGTCTCATCGGCAGGATTGTTGGGGACTCGTCTGATGAGGCGTCAGAGGCCGGAAGGCGATGCTTTGTGTTTCAATCAGTTGCGCGTTATTACGCCAGAACATCGCTGCAACCTCCCTTGTGTCTCAGACCAGTGAGCCGGTTTTTCGCGGCGGCCAGCGTGTGCTGTCCACCGATGTTTGCCGCGGTCGCGGGAACGCTGCCACGACCGCGTTCACAATCCCAATACAGCGCGGCGTGGGGAAGGGGCTGCGATGCAACCTCGCGATCTTCTCGACAGGATCATTCGGTTGCGGCTGAGCCTAGCTGTGGTCATCGAGCGCTTCGCGGTGGTCGTTTCGTGGCGGTTGTTTCGCAGGTTCTTGAGAAGAATCTCCGCCTCTGGGAAACTGTCATTCAGACAGTGGGGGGAGGGCGCGCGGAATGGCCGTAGAAACGGCTTTTTCGGGGGCCCCGCTACGTTGACTATCACTGTTTGTCGTTCGCGCTGATTTTTCGCCTGCAAACTGTATAACGTACATTATAGTAAATACAGCCATGAGCGATTCTGCCTCTCGGTTCCGCCAACAGCTCTGGCGCCTCTATCGCGTCTTGGCCCGCACCTTGCGCGCCCTCCAGCGCGACGCCCCCATGGCGCAGGGCTCCCTCTACCTCTTGCGCCGCAAGTCCTATCGCTTTCACATTGACTGTTGAGACAGCTCTCATGTAGACTATTCTAAGCGTGAGATAGCAAACCGGGCGCCGCGCACCGACGGGAAGTGGCTCCATCGGCGCTGGTGAGGGCCGGTTCGCAACGAGACTGGCTGAGGTGCTGACTCTCCGGCAGGCGCTGGCAAGGCTTTCTCAAGCGCAAATGAGAGACCGGTCGCGACACGCGGCCAACAGAAAGAGAGAGAACCCAATGAACCACCTGAAGAACCGACTTGTTTGGGCCAGCGCCCTAGCACTGGCAATTGGCGTTACGTCCCTGGTCCAGACCCAGGGCGGCACAATCATGATCTCAACCCGCTATCAGCAAGACCTAACCTGGGTTGGGGAGGATGATGACGCGAATGATGGGAATCCATACGATTACTACAGGGCGGCCGGCATGGCCTCACCTGGAGATGTGGCCATGGCGGAGTTGCTCGGGGATTATGGCTATGTCACTCGCGTCGTCATCAGCCAGGAGCTCTTTCAGGGGAAGCAGAACCCGTGCACGCAAACGGTCGCCGATCCGGCGCCGTACTTGAATTCGCCCTCAAACCCGGACTTCAAGGTCGATCTGGTGATCGTGTCGGGCAGCGGCACCGGGGCTTACGCACCGCCCCTGCTCGGCCGCGGTGTTCCGATCATGTCGGGCGAGCACACCTGTCTCAGCGACCGGACCGGTAGAGAGGGTAACATCTACATGTACAACAACGGGGGACAAAGTAGCGACCTCGTCGGCCCTGCCGCTTACGGCGGCGATGCCAGCCAGTACATGTACGTTTTGCAGCCCGATCATCCGATCATGAAGGGTATCCCCTTGGATGCCCAAGGCCGCGTCAAGCTCATCCGTGACGCATACCCCGAGGAGTCCGCGCATATTCCCGCCGACGGCAAACAGAACTATGAATACTGCTACCCGGTTCAATTCGTTGCCAACGCGGCACCGGCCACAACGGTGCTGGGCGTGGTGGACAATTACCGAGACCGGGCGTGCTTCGCGGTTGCTGACACTGATAAACTGCTTTCCAACGGTGAGATGAATCAGGTGCGTCTGGTCCACTACTTTGTCTGCGAAGGCGGAGGCAACGACTCCCGTCGGTGCTTCAACGCCCTGAGCGACATCGGTCGCGTGATATTCGTTCGGGCAGCCAAGTGGGCGATGGGCGAGACGCTCGAGCCGTACAAGTCGCTGGGGATCATCGACGTCACCGCGGTCGGCCAGTCGAAGATCAAGCTTGCCTGGGAGGCATCGCCCGACAGAAACTACAAGATACTCGGCTCTACCGATCTTTTCGGGCCGGTGAACTTCTCGAACTGGGAGACTGTTGCGCAGGATATCCACGGGGCAAGCGGCACCGTCTCACGCACCCTCGATATCTCAGCCGCATCTCAGGTTGCGTTCTTGCGGATACAGCAGGTCCCATAGTCGGTCCGCCACGCGGCCAGTCCGTCGTCACGGGCTCATGCCAGACCTGCATTCCGGTGGCAGGCATGCGGGTCTGTATGCATATCGATCGAAGACATGCGCAAACCGACAGGTATTCAAACGAAGCACGGTGGTGTGCTCAGTTGGCTCGTGTTGTTGGTTGCGGTGGGCGTGGGTACCGCGTGGGCACAAACACTGCCCAAGAACCGCAGAGTTGTTATTGAACCGTCGCTGGTCCACATCGCGCCGGGAGGCGAACAAACGTTCAAGATCGTCTTGGCCGCCACGCGCCTGATGGCGGCAGACGTACCCAAGGAAGTGAAATGGGCCGTCAACGACGTCCCAGGCGGCAACGACGAGGTGGGCAAAATCACGGCAGACGGTAACTACCGCGCGCCTGCCACTCGGCTATCGTCCTGCGAAGTACATATCTGCGCACAAGTCCCAGAAGCCGCCAACCGTCGTGTTTGGGCCACCGTGGTGGTCGGCGATGATGAGCCAACCTATAAGCCCTGTGGGCATTGGAGCGAATCCGTCCTGCCGGACAAGGGACGCACGGAGCATCTCGTCGATCCGCATGGAATTGGACTCGCCGCGGACGGCACACTCTTGATTGCGGACACCAAGGCAAACCAGGTAGTCCGATTCTCGTCGGATGGGAAGTACATCGGCAATATCGGCAACGGTGCTGGCAGTGAACCGGGACAGTTCACGGAACCCCGAATCGTCATTACCGACCCGGAGGGCCGAGTTTATGTCAGCGACAGCAAGGGTGATCGTCCGCGCATCCAGGTGTTCAGTCCAGAGGGCAAGCTCCTGCACATCTTTGCCGAGAAAGGAATGCGACCGGGCATGATACTGCGCGCGCATGGGATGGCGCTGGACCCGCACCGTTCTCTGTTCGTGATCGATGTCGATAACATGCGCGTGAGCGTCTACGACTCTTCGAACCAGCACCTTCGCGATTGGGGCCGTGAAGGGCTTTGGCCTGGGGAATTCAACGCGCCTCACGGGATTTTCGTGGACCAGAACAGCGACGTATTCGTCAACGGCTACTATGGCCCAACGCAAAAGTTCAATGCCGACGGCGACTTCATCCGCGCTTTCTGTTTCCCCGATCCGCCCAATGGCCCAGTCTATTTCCACAACCTGACCGGGGATCGTTGGGGCAACGTCTATATCAGCGTCCGAAGCAAGGGCGGGTATCAAGGTGCAATCCAGAAAGACGGAAAACCGATAAGCATCGTCAAGTACAACAACAACGGAACCTATGTCACCGGCTGGAGCCTGAGCGGCGTTCACAGCGAAACCTCCGCCGTGGTCGATGCGCAGGGCCGAGTTTATTGTTTGTTCAAAGGCGAGAAGGAAATGGGCGTCGAGGTTTTCCAGGAACAGTAGATGTTGCTGGGTTTCGGTCTGATGTGACAACCGCCCACGTCAAACGACTGTCGACCACTTGTTCGACAATGAAACAGCCACCGCGAGGAGCCAAGCATGAAGAATGTACTGTTCGCAAGCATGGGAGCCGCAATCGGCCCTCTTGTTTGTAGCATTCTTTGACGTGTTTTGTTTCCGTGGCCGCCAGTGCGGGGCATTCATTGCCTGCTTGATTATGATGGCAAGCGGGCCGCGAGATGGAACTTATCATGCTTATCCGGTTGTCACACCTGCTCAATAGGCATAGTCTGACGGCGTGGCTGACGATTCAGAACGAGCAGTTCGGAAGAAGGCTCAGGTGTGACAACCGGATAAGCATTGAACTTATTATGGCGCATTGCACCAAATACTATCACGATTATTCTCAGCGCCAGGTCGTTCGCCAGGCTGGACTTCGACCGCTGGAATATGGGCGAATCCTCCTGCTTTGCGCTTGGCCAAAGCGGGATAGTATGGGCAAATAGCCGGGCATGGACGGACGGGATTCAATCATCGGTTGAGGCCGTGGTCCAAATCAACCGGCGCTGGCACTTGAATGCAGTCATCTACGGAGACGTCGAACACAACATAACGGCTGCCGCGCTAACAAAATGGCGCGGTTGCTCATCTGGACTAGCGCGAGCGCGCCGGTGCCTGTGAATACCCAAATTCAATGACCACGAACCGAATTCATCGCCGCGGTTTCCTCCAACGCAGTGGCGCCGCTGTGCTGGGCGCAAGCACCATCGCGCTGCCGCAAATCCTGCCAGCTCGCGTCTTGGGCGCTGCCTTCACGCAGCCCACGCCCAAAGACCGGCTCAACATCGCTCACATCGGCGTGGGTGGCATGGGCAACGGACACCTGGGCTACATGCTCGCTCGACAATCTCGCGGTGAAGTCAACGTCGTTGCGGTTTGCGACGTGGATGAGAAGCGCCTGGGCGCGGCGGTGAAAAGCACCGGCGGCAAAGCGACTCCCTACCGCGATTACCGGTACATCCTCGAACGGAAGGACGTCGATGCGGTGGTGATTGCCACGCCGGATCACTGGCACGCCTGCCAGACCGTGCATGCCTGCCAGACCGGGAAGCACGTCTACGTGGAGAAGCCCGCTTGCTGCACGATCGAGGAAGGCAAAGCGATGATCCGCGCGGCCCACGAGAACAAAATGTGCGTGCAAGTCGGTTCGCAAGGCCGTTCCCAGCGCGAGGCTTTCCTAGCCCACCAGTACATCGCCAACGGAATGATCGGCAAGGTCCACACGGTCAAGTGTTGGCATTATGCCACACCGTCGGACGATAGTCCCGTGGCCGACAGTGAACCGCCCGCCGAGCTTGACTGGGACCTTTGGCTCGGTCCTTTGCCGTGGCGCCCCTACAACGCACGCTACCTCCACGGCGTGTTCCGTTGGCTCCTGGAGTCGGGTGGCGGCCAGATTCGCGACCGCGGGGCTCACGTCATGAGCAACGCTCTCCACTTCATGAACGCCGACCACACCGGTCCCGTCTCGATCGAGACCAAAGGCCGCATCCCCACCCGCGGCCTCTGGGACAGCGCGATCGAGATGGAGGTGGTATACCAGTTTAGGAGCCCGGACTGGACCCTGATCTGGGCGCAGCCGGGCGAGATGGTGCCCTATTTCGACCGCGACCGCGTCAAACGCGAAGGGATTCGCGAAAGCTACGGCGCTGTTTATCATGGCGACAAAGACAAGCCAGTCGTCTGGGTCGGAGATGGCCAAGTCTACACCGAGAAGAAGGCAGTTGATTTCCAAAAGCCGGCTGGCGGGGTCGATGTGCCCAAGAGCCCGCGGTTTGATCACCACGAAGACTGGTTTGAAGGCATCAAGACTGGGCGCAAGACCATCATGAACGTCGAGGGCGGGGTCGCAACGGCATTTCTCTGTGTCCTTGGCAACCTGTCGCTTATCGTGAACCGCAAACTCGCTTGGGACCCCGTACGGCAGGAGATCATCGGCGACGAAGCAGCCCGACGTCTGATGAGCCGCCCGCAGCGATTCCCGTATGTACTCTGAGTCAGCGATTCCACTCCCCACCGAGTAAACCTTCCACACGATGAACAAGGAAACCAGTATCACCGCCACGGCAATCGCTCTCGCCGCCACGACCGTTTCCACCGCCGCCGACGCGGTGGCCGTCAACGACCTCGTCGCCAAGATCAAGAGCACCGACGACGCAGTGCGCGGTCCGGCTTGGCAGGGCGCCGGTCCAGTGGGCGCCCCCGCCGTGGCGCCACTTGCGGATGTCATGTCCGATGTCAACTTCGAGATTGCTCGCTCGGCCAAACGCGCTATCGAAAAGATAGTCCGGCACGCGGGGCGCCCCGGCGCGATCGGCGAGCGCAAGGCCGTGGCGGGGGAGTTGACTAGGCTTCTGAGGCACGCCAATGCGAACGTTCGCCGCCATGCGGTTTGGATGTTGTCTGAAATCGGCGACGATGATGCCGTCGCCCCCATGGCTGAATTGCTCAGCGATTCAGACGTGCGCGAGGACGCGCGTTGCGCCCTGACGCGCGTGCCCGGCGCGAAAGCCGCTGGCGCTCTGAAGCAGGCCATGGCCACCGCACCCGAGGAATTCAAATACGCCTTGGCCGAGTCCTTGCGCGCCCGCGGCGAGGAAGCACCCGGCTACCCCAGCAGGAAACTCGTCCCCACCAAACAGACGAAGGTCAAATCTCAAGACAAGCCGTAAATGACTGCGTGGGCGGCCGGCGCGGCGGCGGCGGCGGCCAGGGCAATAGGGATCTATATCATCAGGAGCGCGTGAACTGTGTCGGCGGGGCTTGCGGTTGTCAGCGCAGCGCATGAGACTCCGGCGGCGAAATCGGTAGTGAGGGCTGACTGAGGGACTTGGGCGTGAGAAGCCGCATACAGCCCTACTATTCAGCGAGTGGTTTTTGTTTGTGGACTTGATGCAGAATCTTCTCGGCCAAATCCTGCACAGCCGGTATGTGCGCGAGCCTCAAGGTGCGCCGATGCTGTGGCCGGGTAAGTTCTCCAGGCAGCCAGAACAGTTTGTGGCGCAACTTGCCTGACGTCAGTCCGCGCCAGGATAAGGGCACTTCTGCTTCATGGTGTATCAGACAACTTGCGCTTCACGGAATATCGGCTACATTAACGGCGGTTTAGACACTTGTCGATTTCAAGCGCTGGTAGATCCTCAGTTGAACCTCGTTCAATGATGATTTGAAACCCGATGGTCGGGAACGGGCTGAAAAGCAATTGGTCTACAGACCCGAAAGTCATCATGAACACGAAACTGTACGTCGGCAACCTGCCGTTTGACATCATTGAGAACGATCTTCACGACCTCTTCGCTCCACACGGGCCGGTTGCGGAGGTCAACCTGATGCAAGATCGAATGACGGGCAAATCTCGCGGCTTCGGCTTTGTCACCATGGCCACCAAAGAAAGTGCCGATGCCGCCATTCTTGCCCTTAACGGCCGTGATTGGAAGGGGCGCGCCCTGACGGTGAACGAGGCCCGCCCTCGTGAAGCCAGGTCTGGCGGTGGCGGTCACAGCGGCGGATATCGTCCTCGCCGTTACTAACCAGAAACTGAGTCGACGCTGCCGTTTGGGCCAAGATGTGAGCCGGGCACGGCCTCAGCTTGGCCCTCGACCTTGGGTTCGCAACAAGCGCTCCTGTAATTCCCACGAGGTGGATGCCCGGAAACGCATTCTGGTCACCGAGGCCGCGGTGGATTGGCGGTTTTCAACGCCGGAAACTTAGGATTTCAACTCCATGCCATTTCGCGCACTGGGCCTCGATGCCCACGTTATCAAAGCCGTTCACGAGGCCGGCTACACTGAGCCTACGCCGATACAGTCGGCGGCCATTCCACTGGCTTTAGGCGGACATGATCTGGTTGGCATTGCGCAGACTGGCACTGGCAAGACGGCGGCCTTCATGCTGCCGATCCTGACCAGGCTAACCGGCTTGCCCCGCGGCGGCCAGGAGCAGTGCACGCGTGCCCTGGTTCTGGCGCCAACACGTGAACTGGCGGCGCAGATCGCGGAAAACACGCGCCTCTATGGGAGGCACCTGCCGCAAAGAGTCGCAACCGTGTTTGGCGGTGTCGGGGAACATCCGCAAATCCATGCCTTGCGTGCCGGTACTGATATCATCATCGCCACCCCAGGTCGCCTTCTGGACCTGATGAATCGCGGTTGCGCCAACTTCGAGAGAGTACTGTTCCTTGTGCTTGACGAAGCGGACCGGATGCTCGACATGGGTTTCCTGCCGGACATCCGTCGCGTGATTCGGGTGCTCCCACCAAAGCGCCAGACACTGATGTTCTGCGCCACACTCTCCGAAGAGATAGAGGCCCTCACGCGCACTTTCCAGCGCGCTCCGAGACTCGTCCAGATCGGCCGCCGCGCGGACCCAGTCGCTGCAGTCATGCAATTCGTTTACGAAGTTCCCAAACACCTCAAGCCGGCGCTGCTTCTGCAACTACTGCGCACCCCCGCCATGGACACGGTGCTGGTTTTCTGCCGCACCAAACATGGCGCCGACCGTCTCGCTGACCAGTTGGAACAGCACGGTATCAGAACCGCGAGGCTCCACTCCAACCGCTCTCAGAACCAGCGCACGTGCGCGCTCAAGGACTTTAAGTCCGGCGCAGTGCGGATTCTCGTGGCCACCGATATCGCAGCCCGAGGCATCGATGTCGATGGCATTTCACACGTCGTGAACTTTGATTTTCCTCGGCACCCGGAGGATTACGTCCATCGCATAGGGCGGACCGGGCGGGCGCACGCGGTGGGTGAGGCGATCAGCTTCGCCAGCCCGGAGGATCGCAGCGCACTGCGATCGGTGGAGCGCTTTATCGGGCGCGGAATCGTCCGCAAGAAAGCGTAAGGTTTCCACCAAGTCACCGACGACGGGGAAGCGTGGCACTATGGGGTGTTCAACCTATCTTGAGGTTTACGGAAGAATCGCTGCCTGGGACTCGAAAAGCTCTGCAACTCGATCCCAGTCAATGATGTTGAAGAATGCGGCGACGTAGTCGGCGCGGCGATTCTGATACTTCAGGTAGTAAGCATGTTCCCAGACGTCGATCCCGAGAATCGGCGCGCGGTTGGCGGTAAGCGGCGAATCCTGGTTTGGCGTTGTCTCGATCCTAGGACCGTCGGCGTCGATGGTGACCCAGGCCCACCCACTACCGAACACGCCCATTGCCGCCTTCGCGAACTCCTGTCGAAAATTGTCATAGCTTCCAAACTTGCTCTCGATCGCCTTGGCCAGTTTGGCCCGAGGCCTTCCGCTCTCGTTTCTTTTCAACAGGGACCAAAACAAGGTGTGGTTGGCATGTCCGCCACCATGATTTCGCACGGCAGCGCGAATCTTTTCAGGCACGGTGGGTAGGGTCTTGAGCAGTAACTCGATCGTTTTGCCGGCCAGTTCAGGGAACTCTGCCACGGCTTTGTTCAAGTTCTGCACGTAGGCTGCGTGGTGCTTGCCGTGGTGAATCTCCATCGTCTTCGCGTCGACGTAGGGCTCAAGAGCATCAACGGGGTAGGGCAATGGTGCCAATTGAAAGGGGCCAGTCAGGCTCGTGACGGCTGGAACGGCTGGTGTCTGTGCCCTGGGTTGCCAAATGGTCGACCCAAAAGCGCACACGGCTGTGGCCAGTCCGGCACGTTGAATCGCGTCCCTGCGTGTCATGGTCGTTTTCTTCATTTCATTCCATGTTGAGACCATCGACCGCAATAAAGCTCATATGAACGTTCTGTCAAAGCGTGTTCTGGATTCCAAATCCTCGCCTAGTCTCACCACGAAGCACACGAAGAACACGAAGCAGAGCCCCGAGATTAGCATGGGTGTTTTGGCTATTCCCTACAGAACAGAATTGGGCATGCTCATCGCTGTTTCTTCGTGTTCTTGGTGTCTTCGTGGTGAGATTAGTCAGTTGCTGGCACCTTGGGCGATGATTAGGGTGGAGGCCAAATCCTGTCACAAGCTCGTAGAAGTCTCATATGTAAAATGTATGGATCTGATCTGAATGGCTTTCAGCAATCAAGATCGCGCCACCGCCGGCACAGCCCCGGGCGTCCTCACTCCCATTTCCTCCGGATCCAGACCCGCCGAGGAGGGGTACGATCTGAGGGTTACCGTACGTAGCGGCGTAGCTGGCTGATGTAGACCCAGGCCAGCCCGCCGGATCAGTGCCACCGGGGCCGAGACCAGCACCAAAGCCCGCCGGACCGGCGACTCCCCCACGAAATCCTCCCGGTCCAGGCTCAGGAGGTACAAGCTTCTCTGGTCCTCTCACATCTCCGCCATCACCGTTCAAGTTAAGGGCCCCGTTGATGGCGACGTCGCCCTGGACCAACCACACCACGGGCGCGTGGGTCGGATGGTTGATGAACGACACGGTGACGCCCGCCGGGATGTTGACCGAGGAGTATTTGAACACGACAGCCCATTTCTCGGGGTCGTAGATGCCTTTGCCGGCGTTGGCGCTGTTGTTGGCGTTCCAGACGCCGGTCACGGCCTGTGAGAGGTCGACAACAACATTGGTTGGGTCCGGTGGTGGATTGAACGCCCCGTCCGAGCCATCGCTCGGGATGGTCAGTTGGGCCAAAGCCGGCTGGAGGCACGCGGCCAGTCCAAGCGCGGCGAGGGTGAGTTTATTTTTCGTTTTCATGGTGTTTGTGTGTTGCTGTTCGTTTCGGTTTTCAAAGGGATGCTGGAGCTTGCCAGTTGGGGCATGGTGTGGCAGCGTCGGAGCATGAAACTGACCGCGGTTTTCGAACCGGCCAAAGAGGGCGGATACACCTGCTTCGTCAAGGAAGTGCCCGCCGCCATTTCGCAGGGCGAAACGCTCGCGGAGGCCAAGGCGAACTTGCTGGATGCCCTCAAGCTCGTGCTCCAGTGCCAGCGCGAACTGGCGGACCAGAATCTCTCGTCGGATGCCGTGAGCCAGCCGCTTGAGTTTTCTGAGGCATGAAGCTCCGCCACTTGGAGCGGCACCTGCGCGAGCGCGGCTGCACATTCTATCGCGAGGGTGGCGGCCACAGCATTTGGCTCAATCCCGCCAACCAGAAGATTTCCAGCGTGCCGCGCCATCGCGAAATCAAGGAGGGCACGGTGCGCGGAATCTGCCGACAGCTTGAAATCCCGCCGCCGTGAGTCGCCCAATCCAGCGCAGACCTGCGAGTTTGCTTTGTCGCCGGTTTCCAAACCGGCGGGCGGGGGGTTGATGCGAAGACTGCCGATTTGGAGAT
>JAXDCU010000063.1:0-8865 GCA_034677645.1 Verrucomicrobiia bacterium | reverse complement strand
GGGATTTTGGGCGCAGGCGAGGCGGGAGCGACGAGCATACCCGCCAGAGGTCTGTGAGGAGCGAGCAACGAAGCCTGCGCCCAAAAGGACTGCCGCCCTGCGGGTTGCGCCGAATTTGGCCCGTGGCGTTGTTGTTCCTCGGTCGCGTATCGCTGCGGATATGCTCCCTCGTCGCGCCTCGCCGCAGGCCAAATTGGGCGCAACGAACGTCATCGTATTTGCGTTCATGACCACTAAGGCTCAGCGCGCGGGTTTGGCCTGACACTGGTTGTTGCAAGCAGGTCTTCCATCACGCGCTCAATCCAGTCAGCAAGTATCGCGCAATCATCAGCAGCCCCAATGACAACCTCCATCCAAGAGTATGTTTCCACGCTTGGCATCGTGGACGTTCACGAGCATCACCTCCCGGAAGTCACCCTGAGTAGAGAAGTCAACCTCATCAAACTGTTCCAGCAAAGCTACGCAGGTTGGACGCGGGCGCGCCCCAACCCGCTCCCGTCGGAGCGGCGCGACAAGGACCCCATGCTTTCAGACCCCGGCCCGACTACTTGGGAGGCACTCGCGCCATACCTGGAGGAAAGCAGAACGAATTCGTTCGTGCGCAATCTTGTTCGAGGAATCGGTGTATTGCTCGAAGAGAAAGTTGCCGCCGGCTATTTCGAGATCGACGATGCGCGGCGGCTGGCTGAGAAGATACTTAGCGAAAACGCCAGGCGCTTTTTCAAGCTGTAGGCGAGTGGTCACATCCCCTTGCGATCGTCCAGGTCGCTCTGGCTGGCCGTCGGTTTGACCTGACCCTGCTCGCCTATTTAGACTGTCGCCCGTGAAACTGACTCCGTTGCTCCTGTTCGCTGTCATGCTGGCCCGCGGACAAGCCACTGCTGGGGAGGGACAGCTGGCCGCCTCCGATCCCGCGTCGCGTCAGGGCCAAACGCTTTACGTCTCGAAGCTGGGTGACAACTCCGACGGCCGCACATGGGCGACAGCTTTTGGGACCATTCAAGCGGCGCTCGACGCCGTGCCGGACGATCGGGGCGGCCATCGGATACTCATCCGGCCGGACACATACGCGGAAGCGAACCTGGACTCGAAACACAAGGGAACTATCGGCGCGTACAACACCATTGCTGGGGACTGGGATGGCGCGCTGGGCTCCGGAACTAACGGATGGGTCGTGATTGATTCTGGCGCGCCGCGGGTAATCGTGCGTACCGATCCCAGTGCGCAAACCGGGAATCCGACGTTCATGATTCTAAGCGAGGGAAATCCCGACAAGGAAACTGGGCTCAAAAGCGTGGATTGGTGGGGGCCGTGGCGATGCGATCCGTCCTACTCAGCCGCGGGCTGGGATCGGTGGATTTTTCGCCGTTTGTATTGCACGGGCTCGGAGGGGGGTATCGGCTGGGACCTGACGTGCCAGGCGGGGAGTGAGTTTTCGGCTGTTGTGGAGGATTGCGTTGGGCTTGGGCGGTTTGCGGGGGCATGCGTGATTGGACACGTTTGCCGCGCGAATGAGCCGGTGGTTTTCAGGCGTTCATATTTCATGTGTCTGGATGTCTGGGGCGACGCCGGTGCGGTTTACGTTCGCGCGCACAACAAGTCCATGCCGGCCACGCCAGATGCGATGTTTGAGGACTGCACGCTTGTTGGCGCGGACAATGCCTTGCAGGTCGGCTACCCGAGATTCGAGGGTTACAGCCGAGTTCAATTCAAGCAGTGCCGGCTCATGGTGCTCAACTTTTCACAACCGCATGGCACGCCTTCCACCGGCGCCGTGTACAGCGATCTTGAGGGAAAGTTCCTGCACGTGGACTTCGAAGACTGCACGGTGATGGGCTACCGGGTTCTGGGCGCTCGCAACGACGATCTGTTTTCCTATTCAACAAAGGGATCAAATCGAGCTTATGTTCAGTACCGTCAGCCAGTGCCAGATGGCTTCGAGCGTCTCCGATTTTGGCCGGTCGAGGCGTTCAACGAACTCCTGCCGCCGCGGTTCCATGGCGCCGCCGCTAGACCACGGTTGACAAAACTACCAGTGGCGATTGGCCCCAGCGCGATGGAGAACACGCCGGTTTTGTTCAAGGGGAGGCCACTGCTCGTGCTCAACCATCGAGACGACAGCAAGAACAAGACGGACGACTATACGCGGAACATGTGGCTTTGTGTTCTTGATCTGGCAACTGGAGCAGAGCTGGCGCGATTTGGCGAAGGCCACTCGTTCGCCAACGCATATGTCAACGACCACGAACTGAATGTGTTCGCCAGTGAAGGCAGCAACCGCGACTGGTTTCAGAGCATCTACCGGTTTTCCAGCTCCGACCTCAATACATGGAAGAGGGGATTGGCAATCCCACAATCGCCGGGTGAGCATTTGTTCAATGCCTCGGTATGCCGTGACGACCGGGGATACTTGATGGCCTATGAATCGGACAAGCCGGTTCAGTTCTGCTTCAAGTTCGCCAGGTCCAGCGACCTGTCGGGCTGGAAGAAGCTGGACGGTCTGGTGTTCACGGGTGTTGGCGACGAATATAGCGCATGCCCGGTAATCCGCTATCTGGCGCCGTATTACTATGTCATTTATCTGCACGCGGCTGTGCCAGGGCACAAAGGCTGGATTTCGTTTCTTGCTCGCTCGCGTGTCTTGGCCGCATGGGAACATAGCCCGCGTAATCCTATCATGTAAGCTGGCGCGGGCGAAGGCGTCAACAACTCGGACGTTGACCTGTTCGAGTATGAGGGGAACACATATTTGTATTACGCTACCGGAGATCAGCAGACGTGGGGTTGCGTGCGGATGGCGATGTTTGCCGGACCGATGCGGGAGTTCTACGAAAGCTGTTTCCCCGACGGAGCGCCCACCGTGAAAGTCACGGCTCGCTGACGAATGCCGAACAAGAAGCCGTACTTGAGCCCGCATCGCTTTCCATGAACCTTGCTTCACCGCGTAAACGCGGGACTCTGACGGGCGGCCGCTCTGCATGGTCCGCGACACTGTCCGGCTCGCGACCGGTCAGAGTTCCGCCTTCAGGCGGCTTCGTTGTGGACCACACCGCAAGGTTCATGGGCCCAATGCGGTCTAAAGGAGAAACACTGCGCCCCATGAACCTGCAAAACAATCACCACAAAGCGCACGATGACCACGGAGGTTCCTATTAGCTCTTCCTCGGTGGTCTTCGCGGCCTTCGTGGTTAAGCATCTGGTTCATGGACCCAAAGCGCGTTCTCTGGAACGCGGAGGCTCCCCATGAACCGCTGCTTCCGGTGGCGGGGTTGCTTGACCGCTGATTTTGCAGCCACGGACACGCCTACGGCACTGCCGGCCGCTTAATCGTCACAGGGCTGCGTGTTTCTCCGCGATCGTCTGGGCGAGGCGGTCGATCGCTTCGAAGTCGGCGGGTTTCGGCAGCCCCTTGCAGAGTACCGTGGGCAGCAACTCGATTTTGAGGTTGGAGACCGTAGCGGCCAGCTGCTCAACCGTCTTGCCGCCCCACCCCACCGAACCGATCACCGAGAGGTAGCGGGCCTTGGGTTTCAGCAGATTGGCGAGAAGCGCGGCATAGGCGACTTTCGGATGCGGGCCGCCCAGAACAGTCGGTGTCCCGAGCACGATAGTCGCGGCATCGACGAGCAGAGTGGCTAACTTGCCCACGTCAGCATCGGCAAGGTTGACCTGCTCCACGCGCACTCCACGCCCCGCACAGGCATCAACGAGGTGGTCGACTAGGATTCTGGTAGAGCCGTGCATGGAAATGTACGGCAACAGCACGAGGTTTTTCGGTGGACCGAAGACCCACTCTTGATACGCGTCGACGATGAGACTCGGCTCTTCGTACACTGGTCCGTGGCTGGGAGCGATCATCGCGGGTCTGAGCGCGGTGACGCGGCCCATGTTTTTCTCAATGAAGTTCCGGAACGGCATCATGATCTCGGCGTAGTACCGCTTTGCCGCTGGCAGTATTTGCGGGTCGCCATGAGCGAAGACATCGCTTGTTGCCAGGTGCGAACCGAAAAGGTCGCAGGTGAACAAGAGGCGCCGTTCATAAACCCACGTCAGCATTGTCTCGGGCCAGTGGACCCACGGGAAGTAGATGAACTCGAGCGTGAGCCCGCCGAGATCGATCTTCTCTCCGTTGTGCACTACGCGCAGGCTTTCCTGGGCCAGGCCGAGATGATCGGCGAGCAGGTTCTTGGCCTTGTCGCTCGCGAGCACACGCGCATCGGGATAGAGCGCGAGAATCCGGGGAATTCCCCCTGAGTGGTCCTGCTCGGTATGGTGCGACACGATGTAATCGATCTTTTTCACGCCAGTGCTCGACAGGCGGGCAACAAGTGTATCGATCATGGTCGGATCGACGGCGTCGAGCAGCGCGGTCTTCTCCGCGCCTTGAACAAGATACGCGTTGTATGTCGTGCCGTCGGGCAACGGGATCAAGTCGTCGAACAAGCGCCTGTCCCAGTCTACCGCGCCTACCCAGTTGATGTTTTCAGCAATCAGACGTGCTTTCATGTTAGCTCCCCATGAACCTTGCTTTACCGCGTAAACGCGGGACTCTGGCGGGCGGCCGCTCTGCATGGTCCGCGGCGTTGTCCGGCTCGCGACCGGTCGGAGTTCCGCCTTCAGGCGGCTTTGTTGTGGACCAGACCGCAAGGTTCATGGTCACAATGCGTTCTAAGAAAGAATCTTCGCTCTCCATGAACCGGGTCTTCTGAGCGGCGAACCGGCGTTCGGCGCGGATACTACTGACTATTCGCGACGATGGCATAGAACCGCTGCGAATCGGCTGGCGCCGTGTCAGTGTATGTGGCTGGACTGGTGTCGAACGTGCCGACGGTGAGCGTCGCCCATGCGTAAAGGGGCACGGTGATATCGGTGCTGTAAAGCAGTTGGTAGGATTGGCCACTGGGGCCGCTGAAGGTCAGTGTGTAATCGCCGGATGTCGAGCACTCAATCGATGAAATGACCGGCGGGCAGACGATAGTCAGTGTGGCCGCATAGCCAGTGACAGTCGCGGGCAGACTGGGATTGGTGACGACAACGTAGTAGTCTCCCGCATCTCCGCCAGAGCAAGTCACGCCGCGCAAAGTGAGGGATGAAGTGGCCGCCCCAGAGACATTCTCGCCATCAGCCATCGGCACTCCATTCTTGTACCACTGGTAGGTCAGTGAATCAGTGCCGTTGGTGATCAGGTTGAACGTCACGGTTTCCCCTTGGTTAACGGCCTGGTGTCCAGGAAAACCAATGGCCGCTATCCAGCGGGGAACCGTCATGAGGAAAGCGCGTGTTGATGCGCCGTCAGTGCCTCTTCCAGTAATAACCGGGTCTCCGTCCGCGTTAACGCCGACGCTGTACGCGCGCGAGAGATCGAGGAAGATGTCCGCAACACCATTTGCCGCGGCCAGGGCATAGAGGTCGTTGACGGTCCAATTAGCCGGGTTCGGGTGACTTGTATCCCAGAGCACGGCTGTTTCCTTGCCGCGGTAGTTCATTCCCACTGCGTATCGCCCGTCAGCCGAGCAGCCGTACGGGACGGCGAGACTGGTTGAGCCCGCGGTATCGGAAAAGTTGGGTAACGGACTGAGGCTCTGCACTGAGTTCATTTCGCTGGTTACGACCGCTTTGTACCCGTGCATGACCGTTTCGCCCTCAACCAGCGGCGAGTGGCCGAAGATGCTGTTGCCATCTAGGCTGATCGAGAACGCTTGTCCTTCGCTAGTACCGCTGAGTCCATTAACAAACCACGCGGTTGCGGAGCTGTTGGGGTAGTCGAGCACATAGTTCCTCCTTGGACCACCAGTGGCTTGACGGTATCCGACAATTCGGCCGGTGGCGGCGACACCTGTTACGTCGCCCTTATCGCTGGCCAGTCCTTTGTTGATAAAACTGACCAACGGAGCCGTGGTGCTGTCCCAAAAACCAGAGCCCCGGCATGTGTAAAGGTTGTTCTTAGCCGAATCCCGGAAGACGGTGTAATAGACATCCGAATCCGTCGTGGCCGCTAGCGAGTTGGCCGCGGGCGGTGGGTAATCGGCCCATGCGTGTCTGTTGGGGTCGGTATTGTCGCGACGTTTGCAGCCCCAGCTCAGACCGCCATCGGACGTCATATACTGCCCATGCCAACCGGCGTTGTTGCCGTCCAAGACGACTTGAACAACGGGCGGTTCTTGATTCGTATCCGTGCGGTAGGCGATGCCTGTCACAATGGCGGCTTTAGAGCCGGCTTCTGGCACGGTCACGTATTGGTTGGCCACGTCAAAGAAAAAGCCGTTTGCGGTGCCGGACAAGCCGCCGACATACTTGCCGTCCGGCGTGATGGCGCGACCCTCATTGGACATATCCGAAGCCACGGTCGGTATGCTCGTTAGGCTTAGTCCACCAAGCGCGGTTGGCGCACACAAGACGGCGATGAGTATTGTCGATGATCCGACGAGGATTGAGGTGCGTGTTTTCATGTTCATAGCGACACAGTTCAATCGATTAGCCACGGAGGGGTGTCAGCACAACCTCGGCGATCCTCTTGACGGGACCATTCGGTCGCGACCGAGCCGCGCAGCGCAGCAATGCGGTATCCGCCATACCCACTATCTTCGCGCATACAAGTATCCCAGGACATGGTCAAACGCAATTGAATTAGGCACTTGCTGGCTTCGGTGGAGCGAGCCTCCAGTGGAGCGGTCTGAAATCCAAGCGCGCTCGAGCAGACTGAGTTTGACCTGCGGTGGCGCACGCATACACTTCGTGCAAGTGATCGTCGGCTCAAGAACAAACATCGCGTTATGAACAAGGAATCCTCGTCTCGCCGGAGTTTTCTCAAAACCGCCTCTGTCGCCGCCACTGCTTTCACGATCGTCCCGCGTCACGTGATTGGGCAGGGCCAAACCCCGCCTTCAGAAAAACTGAACATCGCCGGGATTGGGGTTGGTGGCATGGGAGCCATCGACGTGACTTCATGCGCCCAGGCCGGAGAGAACATTGTCGCCCTGTGCGATCCCGACAGCAATTACTTGGCCGCAAGCGCCAAGAAATACCCGCGTGCGAAGCTCTACACCGACTTTCGGAAGATGCTCGAAACGCAGAAGGACATCGATGCGGTGACAATTGCCACGCCGGACCACGTCCATGCCGTCGCGACGGCGATGGCGATGAAACTCGGCAAACACGTCCACTGCCAGAAACCGCTCACGCACAGCGTGTACGAGGCTCGGATGATAGGCAAGACCGCCCGCGAGACCAAAGTCGCCACGCAGATGGGGAATTTTGGCCAGGCAGGCGAAGAGCCGCGCCGTGTGGCTGAATTGATATGGGCCGGCGCAATCGGGAAGCTCAAAGAAGTCCATGCTTGGTCAAATCGGAATCCGGACATCTCGCAACGCGGCGTTGCGCGGCCAAAGGAGACTCCGCCCTGCCCAGCGCACATCGACTGGGACCTGTGGGTCGGCCCGGCTCCTGTGCGCCCATATCATCCATGCTATCACCCGTTCGCGTGGCGGGGCTGGTGGGATTTTGGCACTGGGGTGTTGGGTGACATCGGATGTCACGAACTCTCAGCCATCTTCAAGGCCATGAAGATTGGCGATCCGGTCAGCGTCGAGGCCTGCTCAACCAATTGGCAGAGGCCTAAGGAAATCAGCGACGAGACGGCTCCCCTTGCTTCGATCACGCACTACAAGTTCGCCGCCAGCAACACGCACGGGCCGTTGAGTATCTTCTGGTACGACGGTGGCATGCGCCCGCCCAGACCCGAGGAACTCGATCCGGGCGCGGAATTCGCCATTAACGATGGCACAATGTATGTTGGGGACAAAGGCATCATGTTGCGCGACCGACTGATACCCGAGAGCAAGAGGAAGGAGTTCGGCAGGCCGCCGCAAAAGCTGGATCGCTCCCCCGGACATTGGAAGGAGTTTCTCGACGCATGCCGGGGCGGCAAACCCGCGGGATCGAACTTCGCCGATCACGCAGCTCATCTGGCGGAAGTCGTTCTGTTGGGGAACATCGCTATCCGCATGAACCAGAAACTTGAATGGGACGCGGTCAACATGAAGTTCCCGAATTGTCCTGAGGCGGATGCATTGGTGAAGCGCCCATACCGGCAGGGGTATGCCCTGTAACCAAGAACGGACTCTTTATGAACCGGCAGTCGGAGGGCATTGCTCTGTCAATGCCCTGACATTCGGGAACCGACGGAGCGGTTCCCTCCGGATGTTTCGGCAGCGACAGAGCGCTGCCCTCCGCGGTTCATGGTCCCCATGCGCATTAACCTGTTGGATTACGGAAAGCACTCAGCCTGTGCCGAGCGGTCATACGACAGCCTTGATTGTTCCACGGCTCTGAGGGACAGTCGCCGCCATGGCATTCGAATCACGACCGTCTTCTCGCAGGGAAGCCATCAAAGCGCTTGCGGGGCTGGCAATGATCCCTTCCGCGCTCCTCAATGCCGCCGCGATGCGCAAACGCGCGATGGCACTGCAGTTGTACACACTGCGCGACCCAGCCAAGAAGGACCTCTCGGGCACGCTTAGGAAGGCGCGTGAAATGGGCTGGGAATACGTGCAGTGGAGCGGCATGCCAAACCTGCCGGCGGAGCGAATCCGCGAGGCTCTTGACTTGGCGGGTCTTAAGGCAATCGCAGCCCACGTGAGCGTCGAGTCGTTTGAGAAGGAATTCGAGGAAAACGTGAAGTTCTGGAAGATCGTAGGCGCCAAGGACGTGGCCCCCGGCGGCATGATGAACGACTGCAAGGCGAATCTGCGAGAATGGCTCAAAGGCGCACGCAGGCTTGACGACCTGGGCGCCAAGCTGCGCGCGACTGGTATGCGACTCTCTTACCACAACAATGCGTTTGAGTTTGAGAAGTTCCCTGATGAC
>JAXDCU010000062.1:0-2825 GCA_034677645.1 Verrucomicrobiia bacterium | reverse complement strand
TACTCACCAGGCCATAGGGGGCCAGGAGGGGGGGGGAGCAGTTTCGCGCTCAGGAGCAGACACTCAGAACCGAGCGTATCCAAATTGAACGCAAGTTGTTCGTTTTGACCCTTCGCGAGAATCCCCGCGGCCGGTTTCTGCGCATTACCGAGGACGTCAACGGCCGGCGCGATACGATCATAGTCCCAGCTCCAGGCCTCGCGGATTTCACGAAACTGCTTGAAACGATGACCCAGGCAGTCGCGGAGCAGGCAGCCTCCGCTGAGTAATCACATGGTTGCTGGGCGCGACGGCCGGCGCAAGGTCTCGGCCAGCGGTTCAGTGGTCGTTCTCGCAAATCGAGCGGAACGACTCGCTCGTCGACGAACCCTGGGCGCGTCGCCCCAGAGAATCTCCAGCGTGTATCGTTGGCGCGTTTCCGCGCGCATGAGGTGCACTATGACGTCCAGGTAGTCAAGCACCACCCAACTCGCCTTTAGCGTCCCATCAACCGCCCGCGGACGAACGCCGAATTCCGACTCGATCCGCTCAGTCAGTTCCTGGATAAGCGCGCGTAGGTGAGGTTCACTGGTGCCCGTGGCGATCACAAAATAGTCGGTCACCGATGAGAGCTTGCGCATGTCAAGTATCACCACGTCTTCCGCCTTTTTGCCTTCGGCAAGATCGCGGCATCGCAATGCCAGTTTTCGCGAATCCATCTTCTGAAGAATAACTTGTTTGGTGTGTTCAGAGATAAAGCCCGTTCCTGCTGATGAACTGCGCCACAGCCGGTGGCGTCAGCCAGTCAACCGGTTGACCTGATCTTACCCGCTCGCGAAGTTGCGACGAAGAAACGCCTAGCGGGAAGCCTCTCAAAGCTCTCATTCGGTACGGAGGAGGCAGCAGGGGTGCCTTCTCCCCCGGGCGTGGGATTACCACAAACTCGACCAGCCCAGCCATCTGTTCCGCCTTTCGCCATTTCGGCAATTGCCAAACAAGATCAGAGCCGACCAGATAGAAAAGCGTGGCTTCGGGAAAACGCTTCGAATAGTCGCGCACCGTGGCAATTGTGTAAGACACGCCGCCGCGCCTGATCTCCTGGTCGTCGATCTCACACTTGTTTTGCCCAGCTAGTGCAAGGCGAAGCAAACATAGACGTTGGTCGCCCCGCGCCAGCCTCACTCGCGGCTTGAACGGTGACTGAGCCGCGGGGATGAAAAAAACCCGGTCCAAATCCAACTCCTCAAGAGCCGCCCTCGCCACGAGGAGATGACCCAAATGCACTGGATTAAACGAGCCGCCAAACAAACCAAGGCGAAGCCTTCGCCCGATTCCCCGCGCTGCACGCTCATGAGAACGCTGAGCACTTTCGCCAACCCAGATCGCGTTTGGTTCGTTTGCCATTCTTCAGTTCGCCGTCAGACGATTGCAGGCACGATGACCTCTTGAGGAAAGCGTCCAAGCGCCGCGGCTACACTCATGAGTCGATAGCGGAAGAAAACGCCGCGACTGTGGCGCTGGCGCCCATCTGACATGCAACTCCGACACCGGACGCGCGGATGAAATGCATCGGGATCGGGCTCATTTGCCCCCAGCTTCCAGAGCCGAGCGCGGTCTGATTCTGAGGTTGCGGTAGCACACTTCGCCTCCATGGTCCTGCAAGAGCAGGCGTCCTTTGATCCTCGACCCGAATCCCGGGACACTCTTGAACTTGCTCTTGCTCACGGCTTCCCTGACTTGAGGGGAATCAAGCTGGTACTCGAGCACCTTGACACCGTTGAGCCAGTGCTCCACGATCGAGCCTCGCACCAGAACGCGCGACTGGTTGAACTGGCCGGGCGGTCGCGGCGGCAAGTAAACCGTCGGCGCCAGCACGCCGTAGAAACTCGCCGTCTGGTACTTGTTGTCAGGCCCTTCGAATCCGTATGCCGGATCGTCGATAACCTGATATTCGTGACCCAAAGGTTCATTCCGCTCCTCGAGAACGAAGTACTTCATACCACTGTTCGATTTGGGCGTCAGCTTCCACTCAAATTCGAATTCGAACTCGTCAAAAACCTCCTCAGTCACAATGTCGCCGCCACCTCCGCGCCACTTGTGCTTCAGGCAACCGTCCTCGATAACCCAGCCTTCGACCGGGAAATTGCGTTGGCCAAAACCGCGCCATCCACGCGTCGTCTTGCCGTCAAACAACAAACGCCAGCCCAACGTTCGCTCGGACTCGGAAAGAGTGTTAGGCAACGACTCGACCGCCGAAGCTTCCGCGCTTGCCAACTGAGCGAGCAGGACCGATAACGCGACAAGGAGTGTATGCCGATTCACACCGGAGCACATGGTGTTATGTCGCTAGCCATCTTTCTAATGCTTCAGCAAGGTGGCACCCGAGGTGCACATCGTGCGAATCTTCCTCAGCGGGGTCCGCGACCCAGCATCGCGTTCCAGCCACAGCACGTATAGCTCCGGAGACATCGTCCGGTCAAGCACCGCCTCAGAACAAACTGCAACTCAGACAGTGGGGGGGAGGGCGAGCGGCTGTGCGGGGTGAGCGGTCCGGTTGGGGGCGGTGTCGCGTTGGGTACGCGAGGGCGAGTGAAGGGCTTGCTGGTTGAATCGAGGGCAAAGCGCTCCAGTAGTACGGAGACGAGACGTTCTTTGCCGGTGCGCGAGTGGAGACTGGCGCGGAACTGTCAGCATCGCGAGCCAGGGCGAGGGATGGGTCGGACTACTCGGACCGCATCCCGCTCAAGGGGATCGACGAAGTCCTCGGTGGTGAGCAGGGCCCAGCCCTCTTGATGGGCATCAGCGTAAGTTTCGCGCAGGACCACCACGTTGAGGCGAACCGAGGC
>JAXDCU010000061.1:0-4344 GCA_034677645.1 Verrucomicrobiia bacterium | reverse complement strand
GGTTATCTCACGCACGGGAAGTTGGCCGCGGATTGAGCTTGTACGCAGGCCAGCGCTGCTGTACTGGTTCGCGCGTGTGGCACGCCGGCGCTTGTGGGACTTGGGACCCGTTCGCGCCGGCGGCTGTTGTTGTTGAACTCAAAAAACTGATATGCCCGTTAAGAAAGTCGCTATTCTCACTGCCGGCGGTCTGGCGCCCTGCTTGTCTTCGGCCATCGGCGCGCTTGTCGAGACCTACACGCGGTTGGCGCCTGACGTTGAGATTCTCTGCTACAAAGACGGTTACAAAGGTCTGTTGCTGGGCGACTACTATGTGGTAGACGCCGATGCGCGCTCAAAAGCCCACATTCTCCACGGCTACGGAGGAAGCCCCATAGGCAATAGCCGGGTCAAACTCACCAACATCAAGGACTGCCTCAAGCGATCGCTCATACGGGAGGGGCAAAATCCGCAGCAGGTCGCCGCTGAACAGCTCGTCAAGGACGGCGTTGACGTGCTCCACACGATTGGCGGTGACGACACGAACACCGCGGCGGCCGAGCTGGCCGACTATCTCAAGAGGACTGGCCACGCGCTCACCGTCGTGGGACTGCCAAAGACAATCGACAACGACGTGTTTCCCATTCGGCAGAGCCTGGGCGCATGGACGGCGGCCGACCAGGGAGCGCGCTTTTTCGAAAACGTCGTCTCGGAGCACAGCGCCAATCCTCGCATGCTGATCATTCACGAGGTGATGGGCCGCAACTGCGGTTGGCTGACCGCGTATACAGCGCGGCTCTACCACCGCCGACTGAAACGAAAGGGATTCGTGCCAGCCATAGGCCTGACACCCGAGCGCCGCGCAATCCACGGCCTCTACATCCCCGAGATGCAGTTCGACATCGCCACCGAAGCAACCAGGTTGCGACAAGTAATGGACACACACGACTGCGCGAACGTATTCGTTTCCGAAGGCGCGGGCGTGAAGTCCATCGTGCGTGAAATGGAAAGCCGCGGCGAGAAGGTCCCAGTCGACCCATTCGGCCACGTCAAGCTCGACGCAATCAATGTCGGAGCGTGGTTTGGGAAGCGGTTCGGCGACATGATCGGCGCGGAAAAGACGCTCGTACAAAAGAGCGGCTACTTCTGCCGCTCCGCACCCGCGAATGCCAAGGACCTTGCCCTGATCCGGCGGGCCTGCGAGAAGGCGGTCGAATGCGGCTTGGCGGGCATCAGCGGCGTTGTTGGCGATGACGAGGAGAGGGGCGGCGAGTTGCGGGCGATCGAGTTCGAGCGTGTCAAGGGTGGAAAGCCCTTCGACTCAGATTCGCCCTGGTTCCGCGATCTGCTCAGCGACATTGGCCAGGCCAAAGGCGCCAAGATTGTGGTGGCGAAAACCGAGGAATAAGGCGCGTCATGCCCGACTGGCTTGCCGCCCTCATATTGGGCGTTATCGAGGGAGTGACCGAGTTCCTCCCGATCTCCTCGACCGGCCATCTGCGCTTGGCCATGCACTGGCTCCCTATTCGCTCCGAATTCCTCCGCGACGAGCTCTTCACGGTCGTAATCCAGCCCGGCGCGGTAGTCGCCGTGGTGATGCTCTTTTGGAAGCGGCTTGTGTCCATGGTCCGCAATTATCGAAAACCGGAAGAACGGGCCTACCTGACCAAGCTGGCTCTTGCTTTCGCAATCACCGTCGTCGGCGGCTACTGCCTGAAAGAGCTTGGTTTCAGGCTGCGGAAGAACGATGTGCTCGCCGTCGCCCTCGCCACGTTCGTCGGGGGCGTTCTCTTTCTGGCGGTCGAATGGTGGCTCAAGAGTCGGCCTTTGCATGATAGCATCTCATGGCCCACCGCCGTGGCGGTCGCGATCGGCCAGCTCCTGGCCGCCATTTTTCCCGGATTGTCGCGATCAGGCGCGACGATACTGATGGCGATGGTGCTTGGCGTGCGGCGGCCGCAAGCCACCGAGTTCTCGTTCATGCTAGGCATACCGACTCTAGCTGCCGCCGCGGCCAAGGAACTCATGGACGCTTACCAGGCCCCGCCGCCCTATGACATCGACTGGTGGCTTGTGATTTTCGGGGCGCTTGTAGCGGTGGTCACGGCCTTCCTGTCCGTGAAGTGGCTCCTGCGATTTGTGCAAAGCCACACGTTCAACGGATTCGGCTGGTACCGGGTGGTGCTCGGCGGCGCGCTCCTGCTGTTTTGCAGATGAGCGATGGGGTCAGTCCTCACTATTGACACAATCGACTCTGCGGCTCGCCTTGTGCCCATGTCACGCAAGGCACGGATTGAGTTCGAAGGTGCCATCTACCCCTAACCCTGTTCTAAGGCCCGATGGCGGGCGAAACGGGAATTGTCTGACCTTCCTCGACCGCGAACTCGAAGTCCAGCCGGAGCATTCAGACGGTCAAGTCGAGCGGCGTGCTCATGTTTCCGCGGCGATCTCCGCTGTCTCCGCGCGAGAAGAAAGGCGAGCCTCACGCGGAGAACGAGTCGGTCGTGGGCAGCTTTGCGTTGAGTGCGCGGGTGTGAGTGAAGCACGTGCCGGCCGGGGCGATGTCCAGGATTTTTCTTCTGGCGGTGGTTAGTAGAATGGGCGATACTGGACGATAGCAGCCCGTGAGAGAATCCACAGGCCCCTGATCAGACACGAGCCGACTCGGTTGGGGCAAACACGGCGTGACGCGGCAAAGCGGAGATACCGCCTTCGTAGCCAAAGGCAAGATGAAAGAGAACAGAACCACGTTCGACGCAGCCTCGGTTAACACTCATTTCGTGATACTAACAGTGGCATGGTGGGTGGGGTGCCCATTGAGCGCCATTGGCGAATTCCTGCCTCAAGCCCTGCGACTACTGCTCGCGCTTGTATGGGTTCCGCCTCTTGTCGTGGCGACGGTGTTCTGGTGCATATTGCTCTACCGGCAGTGGTCGCTCCTGCAAGGGCTTGGGGCGCGCACGACTCCCGGCAAAGCCGTCGGATTCGGATTCATACCGTTCTATTGCTTCTACTGGTGGTTCTATGCGTATGCAGGCCTGGCCACCGACACAAACAACTACTTGCGCGGCGCCGGAATCACGTCCGCCCGCATGTCATTCGGGCTTGCGGTGGCTGACTGCGTCCTGTCAATCCTGGCGTGCACAATTGGCCTTATCCCAAAAGTCGGAGCCGTGCTTATGGCGCCTCTCATGATCATTGGATTCATTCTGGTTGTGCAGCAGAGGAACTGCGTCTTGGCGATCCTGAAGGAGCGCATCGAAAAACCAGGGCAAGAGGGGGGCCATACGTAGCAAACCGCGCAGGCTGAGGGCAATTGTTAGCTGCTTAATCTCAGGCGCGTCCCCGCGTCCCAGTCACTCTTCTTTGACCCAGATGTAGTCCAAGCCGACCGGACCCGGTTCGACGCATTCCAGCACGAGATGGCGCGTTCCGGTATCCAGGTCGAGCGACCGGAAGTTGATGTTCAGGACACGAGCCGCATGCGCGGACCGAAGCGATACGGCCTTCTGACCGCCAGTCGTCACCAAAGGCATGCCGTCAACGGACGCGCGGATTGTAGCTCCGTCAGGACGATGCACCGCCACAAGGTGAATCGCGGTCTTCCCGCTTTTTCCCACAGGCAGATCGAGCGTGAGCTTTGCTCCTCTCTCGGCCAGCCACTCGACAGCTTGGAGTTGTGTGGCCAGCGGGCAAGGCTCCGTCGAAACCCGGCCGGCGGTTGATTTCGGATGGAGCTCATCCGCGAAGTGGAATCTGGCGCCGGCGGCTCCCCCGACGGCGATTGGTTTGCGCTTTGGCAGAGGCGGTATCCGCAGATCGGATGGCATCAAAGCGCGGTGGTCATCGATGGTTCCAGGCCTGGCGTAGTGATACACGATCCGGCCGTAGCTCAGGCCCGGGGTGCGGTTGTGAGACCAGAGTTCGATGAACATCGCGAGCGATTCGTTGAACGGGATCGCGTCGAGCACCTGGAAACGGTAGTTTGAGACGTAGCCCGAGGTGTCCGGGCCGGAATCGAGCGGTTGGCCGCAAAACGGGTGATCGAACAAGTCAGGGCGGCTCCAGGAATAGTTGAAGTAATCCTCAGACCCGGTGCCGAAAGTCGATGGGGACGACTCGCCATCGACGAGAATCTTCTCATCCCCTTCACCCCACCAGTTGCCGTGAGCGGTTGGGGCGCCGGCGGGATTCATGAGCATCGCGGCGCAGCCGGCAAACACGCCCTTGCCCACCGCCACGAGATATGGCAGATCGAGCGCGCCCGCTCCGGCAAGCAGGTCATGATCCACTCGCCATTTGGCCCTGAAGTAAAGCGACCGATCGTCCCACGTCCATGGCGAGATCAGAGCCGATCCATCGAGT
>JAXDCU010000060.1:0-3001 GCA_034677645.1 Verrucomicrobiia bacterium | reverse complement strand
TGCGCTCCGCACGGCGAGAGCGCATCCCAGGAGTCCACCTACTTCCGAAATCTGCAACAAGTCTTCGCGGAGAACCTTGATGTCGCGATCCTGCAGGTCGTCGGCTATGCTCTTGAGCAGCGCTTCGGTCCGGCGTTCCAGCCCGCCTCTGCGCAGGAATTCCGTCCGAAGCGCCTCGACTTTAGCTTCGCCGCCGACACGGTCTTTGCAGTCCACGACCCAGAGTCGTCCGTTCCAATTGAAGACGAGGTCGAGTTCCCCCTCGGCGTTCCGGGAATGGGGCAGTGCAGCGAGCTCGACAGTGCGGCGAACCGCTGGGACGGCGGCCTTGAGCAGGGCACACGCCGTAGCATACTCCAGGTTGTCGCCCTCATGCGGCGGGCGTGACGATCGGTTCTCGATACGAAGCCACTTCCGGAAATCGAAGGCCCCACGGTCCAGGCGGGTTTCGCCCTGGAGCTTTGCGGCAAGGTCCCGCGGTTCCACGTTCTGTCCCTTCTCATTGAGCGTGAGACGTTCGCCTTGGAACTGCACAACCTCATCTCCAAACTGGCAGGAGAGCAGCTCAGCGGCATCGAGGTTGTTGGTCAGGCCCGTCCGCAACGGTTCCGCATGTGTCAGCAGGTCCCCGTCGCGCGGTTCGAACCAAGTCAAGAGGTTTCCTCGTTCGAGATAGAACGCTCGCAGACCCCGCCGCGCCACCCGGCGAAAAACGGCTGTGGCCATGAGCTTGTTGCCGCCGGTGAAATTCACCACGCATTCGCCCAGATTGAGATGATGCCCCGCGAGGATTTCGTCAAAGCGGCTCTCAATGGCACTGAAGTCGTCGTGGGGGATCGATTCCAGTCCGGTCGCGCCTCTGGGCACTAGGCCGGAACCGTCGAAGAATCGTTGCAGGCGTTGGGCTGGGCCTTTGGACTCATTTGGGTCTTCGCTGTGGAGCAAAAGCAGCCGGGCGGGTTTGAGGTGTGCGACGGCCAGCACCTGCGGCCAGATTTGTTTCGACGCCAGAGTAATGAGAGTCATGGCTTTGCCTTGAGGAACTGGGCCAGTTGCTTGTGGTGGCGGAGAACTTCTCCCAAGGGCAGGCCGCTCGCCTTGGCGTAGGTCATGAGCAGGCTGATGCCGACCGTAATGATCTGGAGCGAGGTCATAACGAACAACGGGTTAGGTGTTAGGAATCATGATTGATACTCCGGGAATTCGGTTGCAGAGATGCGGGCGGCGGGACCGAAGCGGGCGGCCGGAGAAAGGAAGACGGAAAACGGAAGACGGAAGAACTGGTAGCGCAGTAGTGCGAGCTGAGCGATCCGTTCTCATGCTTGCGTTCCTCCGCCGCCGGGCCCCTCTGTTTCTTCGGGCGACTGGCTCCGTTCTTCTTCCGTTTCCGGTCGCCGGCCACTGTCCGCCACAGCCTTTCTGCGCATCTGGCCGTTGGGCAGACGCTCAAAGCCCATCTTCTCCCAGAACTTCTCCATGCGCCAATCCGGTTCCTTGTGGAACTTCGGTCCGCCGGCGAAACCGGGCGCCTGCATGCTTTGAATCCAGGCTGAAATCTGGCGGCTGATGTCGCGCGCGCGGGCACGCAGCGTCTCGGCTTCCGCAGCCGACACGTAGGCGAGGTCCTGGGCATGATAGAGCTGGGAACGCACTTCGCCCGCGCTGCCCTTGGCGTAGAAGAGGAACTGGATCAGGTCGGCCGTCGAACCCCGCTCATGGCCTTCGGCGATGTTCGAACAGACGGACACCGCCGCGCGCTGAATCTGGTCGCACAGCCCCGTGTCGCGCGAGAACGGTGTGCGGCGGCTGGCGGCGTAGATCGCTCGGACCAACTCGCGTCCGCTCTGCCAGACGGGGAGTTCTTCGAACGTTCGGCTCATGCGGCCTCCTGGCGAGGGAAGACGGAAGACAGAACAGGGAAGACGGAAAACGAAGGACGGAAAGAACGGTTTGCTGGCCTTTGCATCAGCCGATGCACTTCGTGTTCGGCAACGGATATGTGCTCTTGTTTTGTTGTCATCGGTGCCCTTTGTCCGTCGATGCCGGCACGGTGTTTCCGTTTTCCGGTCTTCCGTCCACTTGCCCCTCGAGCCGCCGAGTAGCAGCGCAAGCCATCGACCCGCTTCATCGCCTGTCAGAGGTCCGACGAGACTCCCGGCGGCGCGCCGTTGAGATAGGCCGGTTCGCCCGCCGGCCAGCGGTGCGCGTCCGCCAATATGACCAGCGCGTGCCAGTGGCGCTGGGCGTTTGTGTGTGGGCGGAGCAAGTTATGATAAGAGGGCATTGGCAATCAGACTCGGCAGTGGTTTCGGGACGATAATGCCTAGACGAAACTGGTTATCCGAACCGAGGAATGGTCGCAGAATGACTGGACTTGCTCTCCGTCTCTCGCCCTTTGGTGCGTCCTCTCCGGCGTGGCCAAAAGCCTCGCCGCGCTTGTTTTTTGGCGATGCTGGACTGTTGCGGTTTCTTTTGCTTTTGAGCCAAACTGCTGCGGCCTTTCGCATTGCCGTCTCGGAACTCCAGGGCCCGGCTTCTACCTCTCGCCATTCAATCCGCCGATTTGGGAACAACTGCCACGTGGCCGGTTGCGGTGGGCAGTCGCCACTCTCCTCCGCCAGACGCATACAACCGAAAGTTCTGCGGGAACGTGCCCCCAGCGACCCGAATTGGCAGAGCATTCGGAAGACCTGACACAACCTTTGAAAGTCGGGTTGGCTGAGGCGGGCAGAGCGCAGTTCCGCGGTGAACCGCGTGCCGCGCGGGATTTGGGCGCGAGCATCCTCCGGTTTGCGAATGTTGAACGCGAGGTAGCCCGCTTCATTCATATTGCCGCACCCAATTTCGTTCGCGGTCTTGGGCGGCTCGAACCGCTGCGATGCATGCGCCACACCGGCCGAATGTGAGTTGGCCGGAGCCCCAGCCAGGACGCGGATCGCTACAAGGGATGCGTGGCCTTGGTCACCCGCGACAGAACCAAAAAACCGCGCCTCCTCGGCCG
>JAXDCU010000059.1:0-3628 GCA_034677645.1 Verrucomicrobiia bacterium | reverse complement strand
ACGCGGCCAAGAACCGTGCGAAACGGCCTGTCAAAATTGAAATCGAAAAGTACCATGACCGGCATCTCAAGCCTGATCTACCGAGGGAATATCAACTTTCATTCAAATTAAACCGGACACTAGTGATCCAAGATCTAAAATCTAACATTCCAAACCTCAGAACTGGAATCTCAAGTTTCAAATTTGAGATTTCAAATCTGAGATCTTAAACCTCTAATCCAAGTTCCTACCATGACCTACGAACGCTTTGAGGACCTCCCAGTCTGGCAGAAGGCTGCTGAACTGTACGAACTGACCGGGGAGCTGCTGGAAAACCAGTCCTTTCGCGCCACCCGTGGCTTGCGGGATCAATTGGACCGCGCGGCGCTGTCGGTATCCAACAACATTGCTGAGGGTTTTGAGCGCGGCACAACCAACGAACTGCTCGCATTTCTTTACACAGCGCGCGGCTCGGCTGGAGAAGTGCGGTCGATGCTGACGCTGAAACTGCGGCGCGCCGGCAAGTGCGACTGGCCGGAAGACCTTGCCTCCCGAATCGAACAGCTCAAGTCGATGGCCGAATCCTGTTCCTGACAACTGCGCGGCTGGGCTGAGTCCTTGCAGAATTCCGATATCCAAGGCCAGCGGCACTTGAACCGAAAGACCCGCGAACAAGCCGAGCAAGAGAAGCGGGCGGAAGAATGTCTGAACAATCTGCGACGAAGATTGCCACCGAATCACCCGCTCCGCCGGGACGCGGAAGAACGGGGCCTGATCTGAAATTTCAAGTTTCAGATTTGAGATTTGAGATTTGAGATTCAGATTCCCCCCGTCGGCCCGCTTCCGCGAAGAACACTCGACTGTACCCAATCCTCAGTCGATCAAGAACAGGCCTGCAAGTTCGCAACAGCCCCGCTAAGCCGGAGCCTCCGGCGAGTGCCGCGCGGATTGCTCACTCCTTTCTTCGGGCGACTGCAACGCTGCGGAGAGTTCTTCCCCTAAAGCCACGCCTTCGCCCAGAGAACGCGCGCCCTCTGCCCAGCGCGCTTTTCCGTCACGATAGGAGAGCGCTCGCATTCGAATCCGCGTGTCCATCACCTCGGCATATGCGGCGACCGGGCTTCTGCACCCGCCGCCCATCGCCCGCAAGACAGTCCGCTCCGCAACGACGCACTGGCAAGTGTTGTAGTGGTTCAGACGCGCGCATATGGTCTGAATGCGTTCGTCGTATTCGCGGATTTCAATTCCGATAGCGCCCTGTCCAGCGCATGGAAGCATCACTTCGGGGTCGAGGACAAAGGCGCGCAAGCCGGCCGGAACGGCGTCGCCATCGAGCCTAGCGTCCGAACAGATTCGAAAGTCCAACCGCCCGATCCCAGCCACAGCCAGCAGCGTCGCGTCAAAACCGGCGCGAGCGGCCAGTTTCTCGAGGCGTGTCACGACATTGCCGTGGATTTCGACGACTTTCAGATCAGGCCGACGTTCGAGTAACTGGGCTTTGCGGCGTGTGCTGCTTGTGGCCACGGTAGCCCTAGGGGCCAACAGACCGAGCACACATGCCGCCGTCGAGCCAGGGGCGCCAGGAACACGTTCGGCATCCGCGTCTCGATGTTGAGGGGCAACCAGCGAATCGTCGCGGCACACCAGCGCGTCGCGCGCGTCGGCCCGCTTTGTCACCGCGCCAAGAGCGAGCCCGGCAGGGAGATCGGTCGGCAAGTCCTTGAGGCTGTGGACGGCTAAGTCAGCACGGTGCCTGAGAAGCGCGATTTCGAGTTCCTTCGTGAAGAGACCTTTCGGCAGACCCGCGCTCGGCTGGGCCATCGAAGCTCGCTGCAGTTTGTCGCCGGTTGTTTTGACGATCTTGAGCTCGAACCTGAGTCGCGGAAATGCAGCGCGGCACTGCGCAATCACGCTGTTCGCCTGCGCTAGGGCGAGGGCGCTGCCACGTGTGGCGACGCTAATGGGCTGTTCAGCCATGCGGTTCCTGGGTAACGGAATCGTCGCTATGCCACCGTGGCGTCCCGATGCGAGACTACAATCCGTTGCGCGAGTGACTGGATCGGACCCAGGCCCGCTTTACGCGGCAGCCAGCGCCCGGTTTATCCGATCGATAGCTTCGTCGATCTCGGCTGTGCTCTTGAATCCTATTACGACGGCATCAAGGAGGCCGCAACTCATTGCGAACCGGACTGATTTCTCGCGGTCGTCAGCATCGGTGAAATCGCCGTTGCCGAATATCTTCATGCCGATGATGCCACGCCCCTGATCGCGCATTGTTCGAATCTGGGCCATGACCGGTTCGATGTTGTTTCCGGACTGGTTCCACGTCGGCTCGGAACCATCGATGTGTTTTGCCTGGGGATTGATTCGGACGAGGTGGACCTGACACCAAGGCGATGCCGTGGCGGTGCGGAGCGCGGGTAGACTGTGGCAGGAGACCCCTTTGGCCTTGATCCACTTCTTCTCCTGTGCCTCGTCGAAACCGTCCATCACCCGCTTGAAATCGTCAGACCAGCGATCTTTCACCATGCAATGGATGAGCATGCTGTCGACGTAGTCAGTGTTGAACACCTTCCGGTGCCGGTCGATCGCCTCCAGCACGTTCTCAGGTTGACCTGGTATCTTGGATTGGATGAAAAGCCTCTCTCGGGGCAGACCGCTGATCGCGCCACTTATCCAGTCGAAAGTCGCGTAGCTCTGCGCCGCGTCTATGTAAGTGATGCCTTGGTCGTAAGCGTAACGGATCATCCGTTCGAACGCCTCGCGCCCCATCGCTTTCTGCACATTGCCGCTGTTAGTTCCGGTCCCGATCCCCAAACGGCTCGTCTTCAGCCCCGTCTTCCCCAGCGAAACCTGATCGACCGCCGTCCGTCTTGTCGCGACCATGTCGGCCGCTAACGCGGCGCCCGGACCAGCCAAAGCCGCGCCAATCAACGCGGCGGTTTGTCGCATGAACCGGCGCCGACTCAGAGAGTTTGAATTCATGTAGTGTTCCATGATCGCGATCCTTATGATTGACGATGCTCGCTCGAGTTTCTGGTTCAGTTGGGCCGTCGCCTATTCCAATCCACCACGCCCATCACGCTCTCTTTGCCACGCAACCAGCCCGCCACAAACCAAGCACAGTTCACCCCGACCGGCAACCTCAATCCGCTCAGCGCAGCATAGTCGCAACCGGACGGCGACGCCGAAGGGACTGCTGGTGTTGCATGGCAGCACCTCTCTGGCGCCGCGCTGTATGAGACGACTTGGTCGCCGGGGAGGAGGGGTATTTGAGACCGTGTTCGTGCGGATGGCGGAGAGTTCGCGCAGCCCGCGCAAGTGTTGTAGGATAGCAGTGCGGAACCCGGATGGCGAGATGAACCTGACCATGCAATAATAGCGACTTGACCGGACCAAGAGCCGGGTCCTACGTTCTCCCCATGAACCAGATGCATTCCCAGGTAGGGCGAGGCTCCAGCCGAGCCGCTCACAGCCTGTGCAGTATATCGCGGCCCGGCTCCGCGGGAGCGTCGCCCTACCGCACGGTTCATGGCGCCAAAGCGTGTTCACAGGAACAAGGGGACTCCCCATGAACCGGGTAGGGACCGATTCCACTCGGTCCCTGATTTCGCCCGACAAACGGGGACGGTGCAACGTGTTCCTACCG
>JAXDCU010000058.1:0-3775 GCA_034677645.1 Verrucomicrobiia bacterium | reverse complement strand
CGAGGATTTCGTTTGCCATAGGTTTATCGATTAGGGTGTTAGTTTGAGGTTGAGTTCACAATCCAGCCAGATGACCTCCCTCGATGGTAGGTTCTGAGTTTCGTCGCTGATGGACATGGTCTCCGCGTTCCTGGGAATCCAAAACCATTTCTCGCCCGTGGTTCCATGCGACCCGAGCATCTGCCAGGAGACGGCATCCAATAGACCCAGCACGCCCGGATGCGTGGCCGTGCCGTAGCGCGAGCCTGAGATATCGCCCAGGATGCGATCGCTCATGACCAGGGTGACGGTTATCTTGCGCTCAAGCACGGGGATTGCCCCGCCTCGGAGCGGACCAAACGCCGTGCTGGTCCAGACCACGATGCACACTCGATCGTGCCGGTTGATGAGGAGGTCCTTGAACGCGTCGATCAGGTCCTTGCTTCTCCAGAGCTCCACGGCCTGGAAAGCCGCCTCCGGCGCGCCGCCACCCGGCGTCCAGGTGACCGATTCCAGATCAGTCACCAGCGTCGAGAGGATGGTGGGCGTGGCGAGCATGGCCTGGCTCTGTTAGTTGGATTGGCCAGCGGGCGGTTCCGGGGGGCCCAGATCGCCCAGGCGGGCCCGTTTGTGGCCCGGTGAGTCCAGCCGGAGAACGAAAATGCACGTGCCCAGCACGCCAGCCAGGCCGCCGATGATCAGGCATAGAGCGCACCAGCCTAGGATGGCTGTGTCGATAGAGGCTAGGGCTAGAAATGATGAGGCATTCATTCCGCAATGGCCCTCGCCAACCAGCGGTTGTCGGTGCGCCAGACTGTCCAGTTGTTCCCGCTCTTTGTGGCTAGGAGCCGCACCGTGATGAGCCCCATTTCCACATCATCCCCTGGCGTTCCGATGTCGCTTAGGTAGCCGTCCTTCTCTGGGATCGCCGCCAGGGCGTAGTCGCCGCGCCCGTCTGCACCAGGCTCAGGATCGAGCATGCACACGTATGGCACATCGGCCTTGAGCCGGTAGGCCGTACCGAATTTGAACCGCAGCGCGGTCCACTGCCGATTGGGCGGCGGGAAAGTCGTGCGCGGGTCCAGGTCAGCCACGGCCAATTGCTCAGCCGTCCGCGTGGGCAGCCACCGCAGGTAACTCGCGGCTGGAGCGCCCCGCCCCTGCCACAAGCGCACCTTGATGTCCCCAGCGGCCTGGCTCTGCTTGACCATGAAATCCACCGACTTGATCGACATGGGCCGCGATACCTTGAACGCGAACCCGACCGATATGTCGTTGCCGCCGCTCACGTTTACCGCCGTACTGGCCGAGAACCCGAAGATGAAGGGCGCACGCGTCGCGGTCGGGTTGATCGATAGCGTGTCTACAATTGAGTTTGGATATGGTTTCATAATGTGTGCGTGCGTTGGGTACTCATGGTTTGGCTATAATCACTATACATCCGTTGGCTCCAGCACCGCCCGCGCCGGAATTAAATCCGTTCCGGCTCCCTCCGCCGCCGCCACCGGGACCACCGGGGAAGCCACCGCGTCCACCCGCACCACCGACATGGTTCGTGGCTGAACCGCCTCCCGCACCGCCATATCCGCCGCCCCTCGCCCAAAGATACGGCTTAGAATTAGCCCCATTGCCGCCGTTTCCGCCGCCCGCAGTACCTCCGGTCGCCACAGCACTTGCATTCTCACACTTCGCACCGCCATTAGCCCCGGCTTGTTCGGAGCTATCGTCCGTTTTGATGCCGCCGCCGCCGCCACCACCGCTGGCGGTTTCGTACCAATTCGCAAAAGTGCCGTCGACTGCTGCTGTCGTGCCATTGCCGCCAGCGCCGCCGGTTACTGACGACTTGGCCCGCAAGGTAGCATTTCCGCCAGCACCGCCGCCGGATGAAGTGCCAGCGGCACCGTAGGAGTATCCGGACCAAGGAGAAACTAAATAGGCGTCGTGGTAAGCGCCCCCCTGAAGTCTGACGTAGCTAATGCCGCCTGCGGTGCCGTTGTTACCGTTGCTGTCGTCGGAAGTTTGAGCCGCGCCGCCAGCGCCGCCTTCCCCCACATGACATCGAAGGTAGTTTGTGACGCCGAGGCTCTTCAGCCCGGAAACACTAACGAGCAGCCAATCCGCTCCACCCGCCTGCCCACCACCACCGCCGCCGCTGATAACGCCAGTTGCGCGTCGTGCCCCGCTGCCGCCTCCGCCGCCGCCAGTGATGCACCAAATGTCGAGTGTGCGCGCCCAGGCCGGCCAGGTCCAGTAGGTGTCAGCGGCGGTATTCGTTATGATCGTCCAACTTTCAGGCATGTAGAGGTTGGTGACAACGATGTTACTCACCGCGAGCGTGCCGGTTGCTTTCTCGAACACCATCTGGGAATTGCCGGCGAACACTCCGCCGTCGTTATACTGAACTTGCGTGTCGGAGCCTGCGGCGGCAGTCGCAGCCCAGGTGAGAGTGCCAGACCCGTTGTTCTGCAACTGCCCTGCGGCGTGCGCAGCCGGCAGAACGTAGGTTTGCGCACGGGCCGTGATGCTGGTGCCCTTATTCAGCGTGAGGTTCCCGGTTCCATCCAGCGTCAATGCGGCACTCGGATAGTTCATCGTTTTCCCGGTTGCGCCGGCGGTGGGCGTGCGTAACACGACTGAACCAGCGCCCGTGCCGCTGGACGGCCCGGCGTCGAGGTAGAGCGTGCCGCCAGTCTTATTTGTACTGGCCTGGGTCACCGACCCCGCGCTAAAGATTGCGTTCAGACCGTTAGCCGTCGTGTCCGACTGCATCACCGGCCCCTGCAAAAGCGGCCCAACATCGGTCCATAACCCATCTATCACGTCGGTCGCATTCGGTTCAGCTTCAGCTAGGAAAAGGTCGTCGAACCAACAATAAAAGTCGGAGGCGGCATTACCAGCACCGCCAATTCGGTACACGGCGGTAACAAGATCGAGCGTGGTTGTGCCCACGGGAACATCAAAGCAAGTGCACATGAAGTTCCACATGTTCGTGCGCATATTGTTATCGGAGCCGGTGCCCAGATCCCCAAGCACGGCACCTGTCTGATCGGTAATGGTACTTGTCATGTAATAGAAATCGTCCAAACTGTAATTTGGATAGACCCATGTCGATAGATAGACCCGTTTACCCGACAAATACGTTGCGAGACTTGTCTTGTTCGGGAATGAGTTGGTCAATGTGGACGGATAGTTCATGCCTTGTCCCGTAAGAACAGAAACCCCAACCGCACCAGGCGTTGAATGGCCCGTACTCGACGAAACCAAGCTTGGACAGCTCCACCCGCCTGCTGGCCTGACCCATGTCCATCCGTTCGTCGTCCGGCTGCAGCCAGGATCGGCCCAAAGGTTCTGCGGGCGCATCAGCCGCTTATCGCCAGAAGCGTCAACTTGCGGAAAAGACTTGCGGTCCCCAACGGAGATCGAGTAGGTCTTGAAAAAGTCCACGCCTAATCCCCAACCGATTCGTTCTACGTCAATGTCATGTGTTCTCTCGGTTGTGATGAGCCTGTCAATATCGGACTCAACCGTAGTATTCCTCCCCATATAAACTCTGCCTTTGACACCCGTGACATTGTCCAAGATTATTGGGGCGCGCTGGCCATACTCCCCGTCTGGCCAGATACCGTTCATATTGAGTTCGAGCATTCTCGCATCCGAATCAGTGTTCGATTCGTAAGGATTGGAGATATACACCGTCCCAGGCTGGACGCCGTTCGTGCCGACCGCACTTGAAGTTGTGAACACAACGTAGTTGCCGCCATTCCATGTCATCGTCCAGGTGCCTAGCAACGCCGCG
>JAXDCU010000057.1:0-6644 GCA_034677645.1 Verrucomicrobiia bacterium | reverse complement strand
CCTCGCAAGCGTCCGGTCAGGCCCGACGCGTGACCCATCCCACAGCGCCAAGCCGATCCCCTTCGCGGGGCCGTCAGAACGCAACCGGAGGTCAAACCGAGCCGGATCTACGAACAACGGGTCCTTGTCGCCACATTGGTCTCGACATTGCCCCAATCCGAGCGCTCCTCCCATCGGAGCACGGGGATTTGTGGTGGTGCACCTGGAGCGGTTGCAGCCTAGAGGACGGCGTTCGCGCTCAGGCCATGCACGATAACCAGGCTCCGGGCGAGGCACCCCAGACGTTCCTCCAACGATCCGCAGCTCATCGTCACCTCAACGGGCTTCCCCCGGAACGGCTGTCAACATACCAATCCGCCACTGAAACTGGCCGTACTCCTTACCGGACTTGTGCTTTTCCCACATCCCCTGGAACACGAACCGCAGGTTCCCCTGATCAACCGTCAGGGTCTCATCGTGTCCGTCACGGATGAGTTCGCCGTGGCTGATGTTGTCGGTCCACGGCGCCACCCCGACCGCGGGACGGATGTTCTTCTATTCACCGTCATGAAGACATGCCATCTGCCGTCGCAGAACACCACGCTCGGGTCTTTCTGGGCGCGGCTGGGATTACTGGCGCGGGCTTCGGGAGCGATGAGCGGAGCACTATACTCCCACATCCGAGGGAGGTCTAAAGGAGCACTGCTGGACGCGGGGAGGTCACGCTCTAGCGGGACACGCCCTGCGGGCGGAGCGGACGCAGAAGACTGCGCCGTTCCCGACCAAAGCGTTGTGCGCTCGGCCGCAATCCGTTCCACGGCCTGGCGGCTGAGCGGCGCTGGGTGCAGTTTGGCTGTGGCCCAGAGTTCCATAGTACTCGTGCGATAGCGGCTGTCCGGCCGGTCGCTATGGCCAATCGGACACACGGTTTCCGCCGAGTCCACGTCGTGCAACGGAACCCACTGCGTGTAGGACTGGGCCGATTGGCAGTGGATCGTCTGCCCGTCCAAACACGTGATGCCGGGGGTCGCAACGTCCTGGGCGGGATCGAGTGAGCCAAACCCGTCGAGACTGTCGAACCACCCCAACGGGAGTCTCTGTGCGCCGACTCGCGTTGCTTGGGCACGCGCTCCGTTCCTTCCCGCAGCGCCCTCCGCGCTCCATGCTTCCGCCAGCACCCGGTCGATGAAGCGGCATTCGTCGGCTTCGAACCTCACCTTCGGATCCTCGCGGATGCGCGAGGAGGCATCCTTGAGGAACCTCGCCAGCCCGGATTCGCCCCCGCCGTACTTCCGCGCCAACGGCGTCACGACAAACCGAAAGAAAGTGCTAAGCCGCGTGGCCAACTCGGCATGCTCCGACCGGAGATCACTGCTGGCGCCCGCCGCCAGCCATTTCTCCAGGGCGGCCAAGGCCTTTTGTGATCCGTCCGACAACACCTCGGGCTGCGTCGCGCGCAAATGCAGGCCCAATCGGACAATCTCCCGTCGGGCCGGGTTGACCGTATCGTAGTGAACCTCGCGGACATCGGCCGGGCTGAATCGTTCCAGTCCCGACAGCCGCTCGCGCAACCGCCACGAGCGGATCGTGTCGCCCATGGACCCGGTGCTTGTTCCCAGAGCCACCGGGTAGAACGAGCCAATCGGCCGGTGGTTGGCGCTGAACAGGAAGCCTGAACGCGGGTCTGCCACCTGCGGCACCAGCGCGGCCGGAACAAAGCCCTGCCAATCATCCGCGTCGCCCGCTCCCGGCAGGGCCTCGCCGCCGTTGGCCTCACCTGCCGAGCGCGCCCGCACCGGGATCGCGCCCAGGACCGAGTATCCGATGTGGCCATCCGCATCGCCATAGACGCAGTTGGCGGAGGGAAACCGCCAATCGGCCAGGGCCTGATGAAAGGACTTTGCGTCCAGCGCGCGCATCATCGCCAACACGCCCTGGATCGTGTCCCGGTCCGTCTCGCAGACCGGCACTCGCTTCAGGGCCACTTCCGGGTCACCCGGTTGCCGGAAAGCAAACTGCGAAACCACTGGCCCCAGATGCGTGGTGCGGACGGTCAAGGTCGTGGGCGCGCCGCCCTTGACGAGGATCGTCTCCGTGTGAACCTCCATCGGGCGCCACTGGCCGTTCCAGCGGTACGCGTCCGGATGCTCAGCCGATGTCTCCAGTCGAAAGAGGTCGGCTTGATCGGCGCCGAGCGCGGTCAGGCCCCACGCCACGCGCCGGTTGAAGCCGATCAACAGGCCCGGGCTCCCAGGCATCCCCACGCCTCGCGCATCAAAGGTCTTACCCTTGACATGGAATTCCATCCAAAGCGACGGGTTGCGCACCGGCGTCTGCGGATCGCTCACCAGCACCGCCGAACCCGTGGTCGTCCGCTTGCCTCCCACCACCCACGCATGGCTGAACTTGGGTGTGTCGTTTGTAGCGCCGCCACTCCCGCCCACGGAAAGGCCCGACGTGGCGCAGAATCGCTCCACCTCGCGAAGCCATTCCGGGCTCACATCTTCCCGTTGCACCACGGCGGTGGTGTCATCCACCCACGCGGCGCTGGCTAGCGGCATCGCGGGGGCGCCCGGAGGCGGCTGCGTGCGATTGCGCCACACCATCAGATCGCGGGTGCCATCCCCAGCGAAGTACTGGGCCACGTGCCACCAACTCAGCAGGCAATCGGACGGCGTCCACTTCTCCGGCACCACATCAAGCTGCTTGAACAGGGCATGGAGGCTGTTGACCTTCTGCTGGGCCGCGAAACTGGCGTTCACGCCTTCGCAGTAAGCCTCCAGCAAGCCCCGCGTTCCAGGGTCCAGGTTCGCGGCGATGCGCGAAGCCGCACGCGTCCAGCCGAACGTCCGCATCCGTCGATCATTGTCCAGGGCGGTTTCTTTCCTTCCGCCGCGTGGTCGGTCGCCCAGGACTTCCGCCAACCGCCCCTGCATGACCCGCAGGCCGTAAGCCATCTGGAATCCGCGTTCCTGCGCCGTTGCGAAGCCAAGGCCGTACATTGCCCCCTCATCGGTATCAGAGAACACGTGCGGGATGCCCCACTGGTCGCGCAGTAGCTGCACTTTGCCGTAGTCCTGCGCGGCCGCGGTGCTTACCACCACGAGGGCCATTGCAGACGCCGTGACCAACCGCCGCCAAACCGTGCTCATGGCCGGATGATGGACTGCGAGCGCCCTCGTCGCACAAGCAGAAATCACGGCCACAGCCGTGGGGCCATGGAGTGAGGTGTCCGTGGACTGAAACGGCACGACCTCGGCAGGTCGCGGCCTCACTTGGTTTCCCTCTCCTCCACAAGAGGCCAGTTGAAAGGATCCGGGGCCAGAATGATCTGTCTCGAAGTGGTTCCACACGGCCGGGTCGGCGATGGGATAGAAGTGCAGCTTGGGCTTACCTACTTGACGCGGGCCGGCGAGCACCTGGACGCAGCCCGGCGGCGGTTCCCGCAAGCGGCGCTCTAGATTGGCGGCAACGGTCTGCCGGGAAGCGAGAATTCCGTCTTCAGACATGGTCGAACAATTATTCGAGTCCGTTCAACAACGAAAGCCAAGTACGCCAACCACCAAAACCAGTCCGCGCGGGTTCGGCGGCCATCATGCAGAGACTCCGCATCTGTCTCGACACCTCCGATTGTGAACTTCCTGTTCGCCGAGGACACCCGACTTCCGGCGGGTGACGCAGGAGTTCTTCGCCCGGCACGCGCAGAAATGCGAATTCCTTGCCTCCGAAATCGTGATCTTGGAAATCGAGCGCGACCCGGACGCCAGTCATCGCCAAACACTCCTCGAGGCGCTGCGTCGGCATCCCATCACGATGCTCACCGGTGGCCCGGAGATCGAACGGCTGGCGGGTTTGTACTTGGCACGGGGCGTCATCCCTGCCAGAAAACGTGAGGACGCCCTGCACGTGGCCTATGCAACCGTCCACGGGATGGATATACTTCTGTCCTGGAACTTCAAACATCTCGCGAATGTGTCCGCCGCGAAGCCTTGCGGGAAATCATGCGCCAGGCCCATGAAGTTGCCGTTGCGCATGGCTTCGTCGAGGTCGAGCCGGCCAAGGTGGCGGAAACGCCGCCGCCGTACGGCGGGAAGCCGGAGCCGTAACGGGAGGATGCCTATGCCGGAGATCAGCAGGTTCTACGGAATTGGCACTGGCATGTTCTACGATGCACATCGTCCGCCGGAATATGGCGCGAAGAAAAAATGATTTTATGGCCGTTGTCTCGGTAGGGCGCGTCACTCCGTGCGCGCCGCGGGCAAACGGCTCGCAGAGGACTGCGAAGCCCTACCGGAATGGTTTGCGGCCATGAAAACCCGGAAACAAACCACCAACGGAAACTCTAAACCAAAACCAATTCGCACGACTTCGGCTGCTGCCCGAAGTCAGTCGAAGCTTGGGCCTGTGATTTGACAATCTGGGGGCTGCCGCTGAAAATGATGCCATGAGCAAGCTGGAAACCATTGAAACCGAGGTGCGCAACCTGCCGCGCGACGAGGCTTTCAAACTTCAGGATTGGCTGGCCGAATACTTGGAAGACGAGGCTGAACTCAATCCCAAGTTCGTCGCCAGCATCGAGCGCGGCCAGGCCGACCTCCGCGCCGGCCGGGTGCGCGTCCGCAAAGGCTGACCGCCGTGAACCAGGCCACGGAGATTTACTCACGCGAATTCGACGCGATCTTCTTCCGGCTTCCCCCAAACGCTCAGGCACGAATCGAGGCGAAACTCCACGACTTGGGGCGGCGACTGGAAAGTTCCCCGCATGAACGGTTGCAAGGCCGGCCGGAATTCCGTCTCCGCGTCGGGGATTACCGCATCATCTACGAATTCGACCTGCGGCGAAACGAACTCTCGCTTGTGACACTGGGCCACCGTCGCGACGTGTATCGGCGCTGACTCAAACGCTGGGTTGGGGAACCCGGCCTACAGGGAAGGGGGGTGCGAATTGCTCGCCGTGTGCCCACCCACGGCATTCGCGGGAGAATTTCCCGGAAGATTTGCGCGTCGTCCCCCTGAACTTGGTAGGGATGCGTGGAGTACGGCAGGTGAGGGGCGAGGGCACACGCCGCTTTGCGGGAGGGTCGCAACACGGAACATCGAACCTCCAGCAGCCGGCACACCAATGCGGTGTCGCCGCTCGCCCCGTGGGATAATGCCTTGGTCTCTCACCCTTGGGTGTGGCCGCCCTTATCCCGCGGGGCAAGCTCTGCCACCGCACTCCAAAACCTCGCGGCACGGCGCAAGGTTCGAGCCATTCTGCGTTGCCGTCTCTGTCATGAATCTCCCTTACGTACTTTTTGGCAAGGTCAGGCTTGCTTTGGAACGGACGACGGGCGTAGAAACGCGATAACCGCCTTAGGAGAGGCGGGAGGAACAATGTTTTTTTGTGGCTGGAAAACGACGCAAGGTAGGGCGCGGCACTCCGTGCGCGCCGCGGGCAGACGGCTCGCTGGGGACAGCGAAGCCCTACCAGAGTGGTTTGCGGCCATGAATACGCGGAAACAAACAACAAACTGAAACTCTAAACACAAAACCAACTCGCGCGGCTTCGGCTGCTGTCCAAGACGAAACGTGGAACTTTCGCAGGAAGGACACTGCTTGAAGCGCGCCCCGCAAGGGGCGTGCCGAAAGCGTTCCTTCCTGGGCATCCACGTGCCCGTCTTGGGGCGCAAGTAAGTGCGCCCCACTTTGTTTCGACATGAGTGCCAGGAGAGCGGCTGCGGAATTCGCGATCCCGAGGATCACACCATGAGAACAGCACTGTTCAGCAACCGTTCGTACCTCTGTGGCACAATGGCCGACCCGAAGCGTCTCCCACTGCTCTGCATCCTGGCCACAGTTTGGTCCGTCCAGGAGCCGACCTGTTCCCAGACCTTTGACGTGCCCTTCACGTCGGCGACGCCCGTGATTGACGGCGCTCTGGACGCGACGGAATGGGCTGGGGCGAGATACTACGAGTTCTCGATGGTTCACAACGACGGCGTGACTGCCCACGCGTCCACGATGCTGCTGATGCATGATGGCACGTGGCTTTACCTGGGAATCAATACCGGGTTCGCCAGTGCGAAGCACCTTTACTGGGCCATTGAGTTCGATGGGAACAACACCCATGCCCGGGACGGCAATCCCGTTGAACCGCACATTGATATCGGGTTCGTCTGCGCGGGGCCGGGCGGAGCAAGCTACTACAATCGCTATGACGCGAACCTGGCATCCGGGTCGATTGAGGTTCCGCCGCCAATAGGCACAGCCAAAGCGTCCACCGGCAGCAACCCGGTCACGTTCGAATTCAAGGTCAAGCTCGCCGAACTGGGCTTGGCACCGGGAGGAATCGCCGGCTTTAAGTTCCAGCACGGCAATGACGGAATCCACGCCTTCGGTTTCCCCAGAGTTGATCCTCCGATGGCCGAGTGGCCACATCTCCGGATACTGCCCCGCCCCCTGGCCGACGGCCTCGTTGCCTACTACCCGTTCGATGGCGACGCTCGGGATGCGAGCGGGAATGGGAATCATGGGGTCCTCTCTGGCGCGACTCCGACCACCGACCGATCAGACGCTGCGAACCGCGCCTACCTCTTTGACGGCACCGGTGATTTTGTCAACATAGTGGGCACCGAGAGCCTGAACTTCACCGGCGGTTTTAGTCTCTGCGCATGGGTTGCCTT
>JAXDCU010000056.1:0-13860 GCA_034677645.1 Verrucomicrobiia bacterium | reverse complement strand
CGGTAGTACTGAACGAATACAGCGGCGGCGCCAGAAACATGAGGCCCGGCCTGGCTGGTGCCTCCCTGGTAGATGTAGTAGGCGTCGACGGTCGCCCAAGCGTAGTCGTCAGTCGCGTAGCTCGACTTCAGCGATGCTATCCACGTGCCCGGAGCCATCAGGTCTGGCTTGATGCGCCCGTCTTCGCATGGGCCGCGACTTGAGAAGTCGGCGGTCGCCTCCGGGCCGTCGCCGTAGATTACGAATTCGGGTCGACTGCTCTGGCAGGCGCCCGTGGTAATGACGTTTTTAGCGACGGCAGGGCTGCCGACGGTCTGGCGTGCCGGCCCGGAGTTGCCAACGGAGAACTCCAGGATGTATGGCTGGTCGCCCGGTGTAGTCGGATCGGCGTCCCTGACCAACGCGTCGAACTCAGCCGCGCTAGTATCGTACCGGCCCTGGGTGTCGTCGCCCCACGAATTCGAGCCAATCACCGCACCGTTTCGAACGGCGTCCTGTGTGAGATGCGCGAAGCTCTCAGGAGCGTAGTACTCGCCGTAACCGTCAAAAATCCGCTGAATAACCAAATGCGCTTCCGGCGCCACGCCCAGGCCGTAGAAGTAGCCCTGTTCGTCCTGTTCGCCCGTGGCGGCGTTGGCTGCGACAATGCCGGCCACGTGAGTCCCGTGGCTGTGTTCATCGCTCGCGTCTGGCAATCCGCCATAGGCAAAGAAAGCACCGACTCGTCCCACCAGGTCAGGATGCATCGTCTCTGGGTCGCCAGTGTCGAGTCCGCTGTCCGCCACGGCCACGGTCACGCCGCGGCCGTCGTATCCGAGCTGCTGGACAACGGTTGGCGTGCCCGGCTCCAAATTGTCGCCCCCGACGATCTTCGAGGCCACTTCATCGTAAAGGCGCATACGCGGCGCCGGCTCGATCCAAAGCACCAGAGACGATTGCGCCAAGACGCCAAGTTGCGTGGGCGTGACTCTTCCTTCGATTGTCGCGCCAAACGCGAAACGGTAGGCCCGCGCGGCGCTCAGAAACGATCCGTTTAGTGAGTCGAGCTGGTTTTGTGTTGATCTAGGCGAAAGGAGCAGTTTCACGCCAACACTTGTGCCGGGTGAATTGGTTGACAGCAGGCGACTCAGTCGTGGGTCGATCTTGTAGCGGGGTTCATACGGCGCGACCCATCTGACAAAAGGCAGTTCCATGAGTCGCGCCAACTGGACTGAGTGGATGTGGGCGACGTAGGCGTCGTCTGGCACAAACCGCAGCAGTTCGGTGTTTAGGGTCTGGAGTTGTGCGCGCCAGGTCGGCGTAATGGGGCCGTTGAACTGCACCAGAAAGAGACCCGAGACTGGCGCCGACACGACTGTGAGAGCCGTCTTGCGTTGGGCCGGCGCAGTCGTGAGAATAGTCTCGTTGCGGAGGTGGATCAGTGGCTCCTCCGAGGTCAGCACCGCCTGACTCGAGAGCAGGACGAAGACCAGGCACCATCGACGCGAAATCTCTAATAACGACGCGCGCATCACCCTGATAATCTAGCCAGATTCGTGCCGAAGACCAATCCGGAGTGTCAGGAGCCCCTCGAATAGTGATGTGATTCAGGTTTCCGAGAGGCGTTGCCAAGCTCGCCTGAGTGGAGCTGGTGAACGTTGAAAATCAGGTTTTTTCCTTCATCCTCGCGCCGGTTTGCTGCAGACTCGGTTGAGCAACCGAAGTGTTTGATGAAACAGGCTTACTGCAGACTCATCTTGTTCGTTACGACGTCGATGGCTGCGGCCGCCACTCATGCCGCGACCGTGGGGTACTACCGATTCGAGGAAGGCACGCCCGACGGTTGGGCCACCGCTGAGGAGAGTATCTTGGACAGCATGGGCATCCTCCACGGATCGCCAACGGGCATGCCAACATACCGTGCGGACGTGCCGGTGGCCTTTGTCCCCCAAACCGGCGCCGCAAACCAACTCTGTCTTCAATTTGCCGGCACGCACACGTACCGCATGTACCTTAATGGCCAGCCACAGACTGAGGTCGTGGATACACCGAGGTTGCCCAACGACACCGTCTGGACCATTTCCGGACGCGGCGGCGAACAGTTCTGGGGATACCTCGACGAGGTCCGGCTCTCAGATGCCGCGCTGGAACCGGCGGACTTCCTCAACGCCACCGGACAACAACCGCCGGTCGATTTCTGCGACGATTTCAGTGGCGGCGTGAATCCAAACCTCTGGGCCCCGATCGGCAACGATCCGCTCTATTCCATCACTGACACCGATGGAGAAATTCGGTTTAGCCGGCCAGCCGGGGGCGACTACAAATTCAACTATGTCGGTCTTGCCTTTGAGCGGGAGGTGCTCGGCGACTTCGACGTGAGCGTCGAGTTCCGCGATGCCAGCATAGACCGCCTGGACGGTGCGCCGGGCAATCAGGTGCAGTTGAATGTCGTGATTGGGGAACAAGCGTTTTGCGTCGTGCGCAGTGACGAGAGCAGCTACGGCCATAACGCCCACTTGTGGCGGGACCCGCCTGGCCAGTGGGCGCTGCCGCCGGTTTTGACGGCTGATACCAGTGGCCTGCTTCGGCTCACCCGCGCTGGATCGACCGTGACCGCCTACTTCAACGGGACAGTGCTGCACAGCGGAGTTTATGGCGCCGGCCCGGTCATCAACCTGTCGATCACGCTCCAGAACAACGGCACGCGTGACGCCACTTCTGTCGTCTTTGATAACTTCTGTCTAAAGGCAGACCGGCTATTGCCCAAGCCGGTGCGTTTGCAGGTGATGGGTCTGGCTGGGAACCAACTTCAACTGCGTCTGTTGAACCCGACGCCGCGCGCCTGGCACTGGATCGAGTACGCGCCTGCGTTGCCGGCAACTGGCGGTTGGACCTTGCGCGATCGTCTGACTGGGGGCCTCTTCCCGATTGACTGGGCGGACACATTGCCGGACGGAGCTAGCGCCGGATTCTACCGGGTGCGGACTGAGTGATCTGGCTTGCTAATTGCTACAGCAGTCGTGTGTTTAACCGGTCGGGCCAACGTATTGAGGATGGGCATTGGCTCTGTACTTTCTATGAACCTGTGCATTCCCCGGTAGGGCGAGGCTCCAGCCGAGCCGCGCACAGCCTTTGCAGCACACCCGGCCCGGCTCCGCGGGAGCGCCTGCCAACCGAAGCCACAGCCTTTGCGTGTCACTGCATCGCCAGACCGGCGCACGCAGGTCGCCCTACCGCACTGTTCACGGTCCCAATGCGTTCTAAAAAGAGAAACTTCGCTCTCCACGAACCGGGTAGGGACCGATTCCACTCGGTCCCTGATTTGGCTCAACAAACGGGGACGCGGTGGAACGCGTCGCTACCAGGTGCCGGGTCCTAATGCGTCTAAAAGAGAAACACCGCTCTCCATGAACCTTGCTTCGGAAAGCAGCACTGAGACGCACGTGATCGATGTGCTTCGCGGTTTGTTGTCCACGGCACTCTATCTTGCGATGGTTTCCTTGGTCCTTCTGTCGGGGCGTTGGACAACCGGTCTTGCCGCTACACCCCCCGATCATGGCCTGCTCCGCGAAGTTTGGCTGGGGATTGACGGCAACGATCTGGGCGCGCTCACCAATTACGCGGCTTACCCGAATAATCCCGACAGCACGAACTACGTGACCGACTTGTTCGAGGCGCCGACGGACGCACTCGATAGCTATGGCCAGCGGGTGCACGGCTATGTCGTACCTCCGGTGACCGGCGAGTACACGTTCTGGATTGCCAGCGACGACAACGGCGCCCTTTTTCTCAGTAGCGACGAGGACCCCGCCAAGGCCGAGCTTATTGCCTGGGTATCGACCTGGACTGGTTCCCGGCAGTGGGAGAATGAGCCAAACCAGCGTTCGGCACCGGTCTTACTCACCGCTTTGAAGCCGTATTACATCTCGGCGCTAATGAAAGAGGGAAACGGCGGCGATAACCTGGCAGTCCGCTGGCTCATGCCGGATGGCACCGATCAGGGCCCTGTCGTCGCGACGAACTTGCTTCCATACGGAATCACGTTCGCGCCTCCGGTCATAACCGAGCATCCAGCGGACACGGAAGCGGTCGAGGGCGGCTCCGCCAGTTTTCGGGTCACACTCGCGACTGTCGGTGTGTACAATTTCGAGTGGCAGCGCGATAGGGTACAAGTCCCGGGAGCGAATGGTCCCGAACTCATGGTATCTCCGATCAGAATGAGCGACGACGGCGCTCGGTTCCGCTGTGTTGTCAGGAACGACCTCGGCGTGGAAGTCTCGAACGAAGCAGTTTTGAGCGTTTTGCCAGACAGGAGTCCGCCCACGCTGATCTCCGCGCGGAATCTGGGCTTGAATGCCGTCGAAGTCACCTTCAGCGAGCCCGTGGCTGCGCCGTCGGCCACGACGCCGGACAACTATCGACTCTCAGGCGGCGCGACTGTAACGGGAGTGACTTATGGTTCGACGCCGAGCGTGGTGCGACTGGTGACGTCGACGCTTGCCGTGGGCGCCAGCTACGCGCTTGTTGTTTCCAACGTGCTGGACCTGGCACAGGCGCCCAACGCAATCCTTCCAGACTCATCCGTCACGTTCATCACGACTGAATTCGCCCGAGAGGACGTGGGCATGCCTCCTTTGCCCGGCTCCGCGACTCCTGTTCCAGGCGGAGTGGACGTAGGCGGAAGCGGCGATGTTGGAGGGAACGCCGACAGTCTCCAGTTCGCCTGGCAGCAGCGCAGTGGCTCCTTCGATCTGCGCGTGCGTGTTGCCCATTTCGATCCGACAGACCCGTTCGCCAAAGCAGGTCTGATGGCGCGTGAAAGTCTGGACGCTGACAGCAGGTTTGCAGCGGCTCTGGCCACTCCCGCCACGGTCGGTTGTTTCTTGATGACGCGAACGGCAACGGGCGCAGCCGCCTCTATCAGCGGGTTCTTCCCTGCCAATTACCCGCGGACATGGCTGCGTCTGAAGCGGTCAGGGAGCACATTTACCACGTATGCCAGTTACGACGGCAACGCCTGGACCGAGCTTGGCAAGAGCACGATGGCATTGTCGGACACGGTCTACCTGGGTCTTGCCGCCGCGAGTCGCAACGCCTCGGCATTGGCGATGGCGGAGTTCAGGGACTTTGGCGAGGTGAGTGGCGGTTCGATAGTGAGCTATGTGCCACAAGGCGAAGTGCTCGGACCATCAAGCCGTCAGACCCCACTGGTCATCAGCGAGATCATGTATCACCCGCCGGATACGAACGACATGTCCGCGGAGTTCATCGAGTTGTACAACGCCGACCTGATCGCCCAAGACCTAACGGGGCACAGCATATCTGGGAGTGTGGATTACGCGTTTCCGGAGGGTTTTGTGCTTCCGGCCGGAGGCTTCGTTGTTATTGCGAGGGACCCAGCCGAGTTCAGCGCTGTCTATGGCCGGAACGCTCTGGGCCCGTTCGCGGGCATGAACAACCTGCCAAACGACGCAGGCACGGTTCAGTTGCGGAATCCGCGGGGAGCAATCCTGCTTGAGGTGAACTATGGCTCACAAGCGCCCTGGCCAACAGCAGCCGATGGGGCGGGCCATTCGCTTGTGTTGGCGCGGCCTTCTTTTGGCGAGGCAGACCCGCGTGCATGGACTGCGAGCGATCTGGTGGGCGGCTCTCCTGACATGGCGGAGACTGTGCGATCCGATCCGCTCGCCAGCATTCTCATCAACGAGTGGTTGGCGCATACGGATGATCCGCAACAGGACTTCATCGAACTTTTCAATGCCAGCGGCGCGCCAGTTGATATTTCTGGCTGCATTCTCACCGATGCTCCGGCGGCTAATCGATTCACGATCCCACCAGGCACAATAGTCCCGCATAGGGGTCTGATTGCCTTCGATCAGAGCCAACTCGGCTTCGCACTCAAAGCGTCCGGCGAGACGCTGGTTCTCTATAATCCAGACCGCACACGCGCGCTCGATGCGATCCGGTTCAGCGGCCAGGAGAACGGGATTGCCGTGGGTCGATATCCGGATGGCGCGCCTGAATTACGCCGGCTCGGCTGGCCCACGCCAGGCGCGGAGAACGAATCGGTCCGGCCCAGCGAAATCGTGATCAACGAGATAATGTACAACCCGATCTCCGGCCAGAACGCGGACGAGTTCGTCGAGTTGCACAATTGCTCGTTGGAGGCGGTGGACATCTCCGGCTGGAGGTTTGTCGATGGCATTGACTACACGTTTCCGGAGGGGACAGTGTTGCCCGCGCTGGGATACCTGGCGGTTGCCAACGATCGGGAGCAACTCCTGGCCAATCACCCGAACATTAACACTAGTTTCGTGTTTGGCGATTTCCAAGGCAACCTGTCCAACAAAGGCGAAAGGATCGCCCTGGCCAAGCCGGACTGGATTGTCGTCACAAATGACTTTGGCGGAACTCAAACAAACCGCATCTACATCGAAGTCGATGAGGTGACTTACGGCACGGGTGGGCAATGGGGACAGTGGAGCGACGGCTTGGGCAGCAGCCTTGAATTGACCGATCCGCGCGGCGACCGGTTGCGGCCATCGAACTGGGCCGATTCGGACGAGACCACCAAGGCGCCCTGGTCCACGATCGAAGTCACCGGCCGACTCGACAACGGCGACGGCGGCTCGATCAACCGTCTTCAGATAATGCTGCAAGGGGCCGGTGAATGTCTGGTCGATGACGTCGAGGTCCTTCCCAGTGGCGGGGGTAACCGTCTGGCCAATGCGAACTTCAACACAAACCTCACCGGCTGGACAATCCAAGGCAATCACCGTCTGAGCGGGCGAGACGCGACTGGCGGCACAGGCAACAGCGGTTGTCTGCACGTGCGATCGCCAGGGCGTGGCGACACGGCCGTCAATCGCATTTACGCGGCAATAAGCCCTGCTCTGACGGCCGGCTCGACAGCCACGTTGCGCGCCAAGGTGCGCTGGCTCAAAGGCTGGCCCGAATTCATGCTGCGGACTCGCGGTAGTTACCTCGAGGCTGCTGGCGCCATGGTCCTGCCGAGAAACCTTGGCACTCCAGCCGCTCCGAACAGTCGCGCGGTTCCTAATGCCGGTCCGGCGGTTTTTGACGTTGCTCATTCGCCAGTCATTCCCAAAGCCAGCGAGGCTGTCGTGGTCACCGCCCGTATCAGTGATCCTGACAGCGTCGGGACAGTCAACCTGCGCTGGCGTGTTGACCCAGGCACAACCTACACCACAGCGGTCATGCGCGACGACGGCACGAGCGGCGACGCGCTTGCCGCGGATGGCATTTTCAGTGTCCGGATAGGTGGGCGGACTTCGGGGAGTCTGATGGCGTTCTACATCGAGGCTGCTGACGCCCCAGCCAGTGGAGTGGTGCTCGCGCGATTTCCCGCGGATGCGCCTGCTCGCGAGTGTCTGATTCGATGGGGCGACCCCAAACCGCTCGGCAATCTCGGCGTCTATCGGCTCTGGCAGAGGCAAGCCGATTTCAACAAACTGCGCAGCCGAGAGCCCCTCGCCAACGACAATATTGATTGCACCTTCGCTTACGGAGACGGCCGCGTGATCTACGGCGCCAGCATGCGCGCAAAAGGCAGCCCATGGCACGGCGGCAGCGTTGGCACCGATTATTTGTTCACATTTCCCGACGACGACCAACTCCTGGGCGCTCGGGATGTCGCGCTGGTCACGGTGGGCAATCTGGGTAACGATGACACGGCTCAGCGCGAGCAAGCCGCTTTCTGGATTGGGCGCCAGATGGGTCTGCCAACTCTTCATCGCCGCCATGTCTTCTTCTTCGAGAACGGCACTCAAAAACAGACCGTATACGAGGACACCGAAGAGCCCAATGGTCTCTACGTGGATCGCTGGTGGCCTGATGGGCAGGATGGCGACCTTTACAAGATCGAGGATTGGTTTGAGTTCAACGACGCCGGCAATTCGTTCACGTTCAGTCGCGATGCCACTCTCGAGCGGTTCACCACCGTTGGCGGTGGCTACATGCTCGCCCGCTATCGATGGGCCTGGCGCAAGCGCGCCGTGGCCGACTCCGCCAACAATTACACCAACTTCTTCAACCTCGTGACAGCCGTTAACCAGGCCAGTGAGTTCTATGTTTCACAGGTTGAGAACATGGTTGATGTTGAGAATTGGCTCGGCGTAATTGCGCTTCAGCACATCGTCGGTAACTGGGACGCCTACGGCTACAGCCGTGGCAAGAATGCTTACATCTACAAACCGGTCGACGGGCGTTTCGGCATGGTGCCATGGGATATTGACATGGTGCTCGGGTCGGGCAGTGACGGCCCAACGACCGACATCTTCGGTGTCAATGACCCGACAATACAAACGATGTGGAATACGCCAGTCTTTCGTCGAGCTTACTTGCGCGCCTACCTGGATGCCGTGGAAGGGCCGCTGCGGAACACTAATATCGATCCTATCCTCGATGGCCGATACGCCGCCCTGATCGCAAACGGCGCCAGAGTCGCCACCACAACCTCAACCAAGAATTGGATCGCCAGCCGGCGCAATTATTTGTCCACCCGCATCGCCTCCTTTGACACAAAGGACTTCAGCATACGCAGCAACAGCGGCAACGACTTCGAGACTAGTCAGACGCAAGTCACACTATACGGCACCGCCCCGATCGCGGCCAAAACCATCACGGTCAACGGCGTTCCAATGCCGGTCACGTGGACAAGCACAACGAACTGGTCGATGTCGCTCGTTCTTGGGGCTCGGACGAACGTCCTGCAACTAGCCGGTCTCGACTCGCGGGATCGGCCTCTGGCCGGCGCCGCCGACTCGATCACGATACGATTCACGGGCGCCCAGTTGCCGTCCCCGGTTGGCCAAGTGGTCATCAATGAAATCATGTACCACTCGCTCGTCCCCGATGCCGAGTTCATCGAGTTGCTCAACATATCGACCACCGCAAACTTCGACCTGGGCGGCTGGCGGATTGATGGCGTTGGCTACACGTTCTCGGATGGCTCTCTGCTTGGTCCTGGCCGCTATGCCGTGATTGCCGCGAACCGCGACGCTTTTGCCGCTGCTTACGGTTTCAGTGTGCTGCCTGTTGGCGAATTCCAGGGCACGCTCCAGGACAACGGCGAACGCCTCAAGCTTGTCAAACCAGGCGCCACGCCAGATCAGGACACGATTGTCGATCAGGTTCGTTACGACAGTGAACCGCCCTGGTCAAGTCGGGCTGACGGTCTTGGGTCCTCTTTGCAGCTTGTGGACGCCAGGCAGGACAACTGGTCCGTTGGCAATTGGACGGCGGCCAGCGCAACCGACGCTACAAAATCGACACCTGGTCAGCCAAACTCGCTCACCAAGACGTTGCCTGCTTTTCCGCAATTGTATATCAACGAGGTGTTGCCAGAAAACCCAACCGGCCTGGTGGACAGCTTCGGCGACTCCGACCCGTGGATCGAGTTGCACAATCCTGGTAGCACATCAATTGATCTGTCCGGTTTCTATCTCACCCACGACTATGGCAGACTCACACAGTGGCCGTTTCCGGCCAACACAACGATTTGGCCAGGGCAATTCCTGCTCATTTGGGCCGATGGCGAGCCAGGTGAATCAGCCCCAGCCGAGATGCACACAAGCTTTCGTCTGACCCCATCAACTGGAGCCATAGCGCTGGTCCGGCTTCAGGTCGGCACTCCGGCGGTAGTCGATTACATCAACTACAAAAACCAGCCAGCCGGACTCTCGCTCGGTTCGTACCCGGACGGCCAGCCAGTCGAGCGAAGATTGCTTCATCTAACCACACCGGGCAGCCCCAACGACCCCAACACACCGCCTATCCATCTGGTTGTCAACGAATGGATGGCCGATAACAACGGCATCGTGCTCGACCCGGCCGACGCGGACGACGATGACTGGTTCGAGCTCTACAACGCAGGCGGCCAACCCGCCGACCTCTCCGCGTACACGCTCACCGACGATCTCGATGACAAAGACAAGTTCACTATCCCAAACGGCACGGTCGTGCCTCCCAACGGTTTCTTGATCGTCTGGGCGGATGAGGAGACAGGCCAGACGACAAGCGATCAATTGCACGTGAATTTCAAATTGTCGGACAATGGAGAGTCGATCGGCTTGTTCACGCCGAACGGGAGCCCCGTGGACACTGTCACGTTTGGCGCCCAGACCAGCAATGTCAGCGAAGGTCGTTTTCCGGACGGCATGACCGAGCCATTCGTGTTCATGGTGGTTCCCACCCCTGGCGGGCCAAACGAGTTCGCCACCGCTAATATGCCTCCCGTGCTCGAGTCTATGAGCAGCCAGGCGGTGGATGAGGGCCAGACCGTCCGGTTTACCGCCACGGCGACAAATGCGGAGCCGGAACAGACGCTTACATTCACGCTTCAAGGCGCGCCCCAGGGAGCCAGCATCGATCCTACGACTGGCGTTTTTTCCTGGCCTACGACTGAGGCTGACGGTCCTGGCGAATACTCGATCATGGTGCGCGTGACTGACGACGGCGTGCCGGCTCGGTTTGACATCGAGTTGGTGAGTGTCACCGTCCGTGAGCTGAATCAGCCGCCTGTTCTGGACCCGATTTCCGATGTGTCGGTCGACGAGCGATCCGTCCTGAGTTTGCGGGTGACCGGATCAGACCCGGACTTGCCAACGCAGACCGTGCGATTCGGACTGGGTCCGGATGCCCCAGACGGCGCTAATATCGATGAACTGACCGGCCAGTTCACATGGCGCCCCGCCGAGGAACACGGCGAAGGCACGCACACAATTACCGTGATCGCGTCCGACAGTTTCGGCCCGCCGGCCACAACCAGCCGTTCGTTCCGTGTCCACGTACGCGAAGTTGACGACCCGCCAGAGTTCACACAGGTGGGATTGCAGATCGCCGATGAGCTTTCACCTTTTGCCCTAGAGTTGAAGGCAGTGGATCCAGACACACCGCCTTGCCCTGTTCGATTCTCGATCGAGTCCGCCCCATCCGGTCTGCAACTCGATCCCGACACGGGCATGATAACCTGGACGCCTAACGAAACGCAGGGGCCCAGCACGTACAATGTCTTGGTTCGTGCCGACGAAGTTGGCGGCGCGCGGTCGAGTTCGTTCGCCTTCTCGATCGTTGTGAACGAGGTAAACCAAGCGCCAACGCTTTTGCCGATTGCCGATCGCACCGTTAGCGAAGGCACGATGCTGGCGGTGCCGAGCATCGCCACCGACGCCGACCTGCCGCCGCAGAAACTCACGTTCAGCCTCGCGCCTGGCGCGCCCGAAGGCGCCAGCATCGAACCCTCCACCGGTCTGTTCACTTGGTCAATCGGCTGCGATGTCGGCCCAAGCACAAACGTCATCACCGTTCGCGTCACGGACGAGACTCTCGATGCGAAGACAACTACCCAGACGTTCACCGTCACGGTCGTCGCCGAACCGCGCATAGTGATCAACGAGATCATGTACAAGCCCCAAACTCCTGGAGCGGGGTATGTCGAACTGCACAACTGGTCCACTAACGTTTCGTGGGACATCTCAGGATGGCGTCTCACTGGGACGGATTACCTCTTCCCTGCCGGCACGACGATTGCGCCTGACGCGTTCCTCGTTGTCGCGGAGAATATCGCGGCGTTCACGGCCGCATACGGCGATGGCCAAGGTCTGGCGACTGTCACTGGAGACTACGTCAGTCAGCTAGGGCCGGGCGGAGGCGTAATCGAGCTGTATAGGTCTTCCACCCCAACGCCCGAAACGCGCGTCGACAGGGTCGAGTTTCGATCCAGTGCGCCGTGGCCGGACAAAGCCAACGGCGGTGGCGCGTCGCTCCAGTTGATTGACCCGCGCCAGGACAACTCGCGCGTGGCGAACTGGGCTGCCATTGTCGGACAAAGCACCAATGCGCCACGGAATGTCATTCCGATTGATGCCACTTGGCGCTATTGGCAGAACGCGAGCGACCCAGCTCAGGATTGGCGAAGCCCTCTCTACAACGACTCAGCATGGCCGGCCGGAAAAGCGCTGCTGTACGTCGAGGGAGCGTCGCTCCCGTGGCCTAAGAATACTCCGCTCACTCGCGGCCCCATGAGTTTCCTATTTCGCACGGCATTCCAATTCGAAGGCAACACCGAAGGCGCCGCGCTCAAACTCAACACCCTCATCGATGATGGTGCGGTGTTTTATCTGAACGGCACTGCGTTCTACTGGCTTGGCATGACCAATGGGGTCATCCCCCAACGCAACACTGCCGCAAGCAGAACGGTCGGCGATGCCGTCACCGAAGGGCCATTCGTTGTCCAGGTGGACAATCTCCGCAACGGCGACAACGTGCTCGCGGTCGAAGTTCACCAGATCAGCTCGGGCAGCACCGACATCGTCTTCGGCTCAAGCGTTGATGTGATCGAAGTCCGGTTCGAGAGCTACACGCCAGGCTATGTCAATTCGGTGCGGGCCACGCTCGAACCTTTCTCCGAAGTTCGTCTCAACGAACTGCTCGCGTCGAACAACTCCGGTATCAGGGACAACGCGGGAGACCTCGATCCGTGGATCGAACTGGTTAACACGGGCCCAAGCTCCGCGGCTCTCGACGGGTTATTCCTTTCGGACACCTACGCCGACTTGTCGCGCTGGGCTTTCCCGGCGGGTGCGTGGCTTGACAGCGGCCAGCTCAGGCTTGTTTGGGCTGACGGCGAATCCATGGAGACGACGCCGACGGAGTGGCACGCCAACTTCCGTCTCGCCCCCACCGCCGGCGTGGTGGTTCTCTCCAGAATCCAGAACCAGCGCCCAGCGGTTCTGGATTTCGTCGAATACTCGAACCTGGCCCCCGACCAATCCTACGGCTACGAATCCCCGCGACATCCTGATTCGATTGCTGGTCCGCTGGCGACGCCGACGCCTGGCGCGCCGAACAATCCGCCGCCACCTCCACCGGTAATCTCCGTAATCGTTGTCGGACCCCAACTCGATGTCTCGCTCCTCTGGTCCTCGATTCCGGGCAAGAGCTATGTCGTGGAATCCACAACCGACATCGCAAACGTGGCGTGGGAAACCGTCGGACAAGCGACAGCTACTGACATTGAGACCAGCCTCATCCTCACCGCCGCGGGCGGCGCGAGCACGAGATTCTATCGAGTTGCCCTGGTTCCTTGATCAGAGCGGATCGTTGCGGCACGGGCCTGTGCTTCTAGTAGGATCTACGCGGTCTGCCGGACAATTTCCGAAAGACCATTGCTAACGATAGTAGACCCATGTCTTCTGCTCGTAGAACAACACGATCTTCTGGCGGGCCGTATCGAACCACATCACTCCGGCGGTGGGCTGACCCGGAATGTTCGGTATCTGTGTCCAGGACGTGCCGTTCCACTCCCACGTATCTGTGTATGTGTAACTGTCCGACACGCGGCCGCCGCCTTTGAGGACTGTTACGCCGGCCGCGGCGTCATAGACCATGGACGGGAACCAGCGCGGCCCTGGAACTCCGGGCGCGCCCTGTGGAAGAACCTCCGTCCAGGCGCCAGTGTTGGGGTCAAACTCGCACGTGTTCCCTCGTCCCTGCTCGGTGTCGCCGGACCACCATCGCCCAGTACCGCCGAACATCACAAACTTGTCACGCGCGTTGTCGTACACAAGACCCGCCGCAAACCTGGATAGCCCCCAGTTCAAGAGCCAGGTCCAGGTGTTGTTGCTGCCGTCGAATCGCCAGGTGTCGTTGTAGAAACTCTGATAATGGTTCCCGCCGAAAGCGAGCACCGTGTGGTGCGTGCTGTCATATGCCAGGCAATTGCCGCCCCGGTACGCGCAGTCGGCTGCGACAATACTCACCCACTGGCGGTCGTTGGGTCCTGGTCCGGTTTCGCGGTACTCCCCCGTCCACGTGTCGGTGGTTTGAGGCCCCCACCCCCCCCCCATGATGATCTTTGTG
>JAXDCU010000055.1:0-13328 GCA_034677645.1 Verrucomicrobiia bacterium | reverse complement strand
ATCAACCTCCACTTCGACCGCGTATGCTTCGATGCCATTGACCGCGGCCGAACACACCTTGGCCAACATAATAGAACCTATCGCTCCAGATGTGACGGAATGCAAGTGGTCTTGCTCCACCCGAACTGCAACCCAGCGTCACGCGCCCGCGATCGAATCAGGGAGCTTCAAGGACGCGGAAGAAGCGATAGCGGTCAGCGGGTGCGACAGGGTATGGCCGCGTGGTGTCCTCGACCGGCTCCCAGGGGCCGTCGAGGCTGGCAGCGCTCTGGAGGGTGCCTTCAAAGCTCCAGTCGACGAGTACCTTGTCGTCGGCCAACTTTATGATGTCGAGACGGGCGCAACTGACGCTGACGGTGAAGTGGCAGGTCAGCGGGTTCTCCCAGTCGTCGGTGTGGCAGATCACGTGTGTGACGCCGCGCGGGAAGAGCGTGCCTGAAGGCGGGTCGCAAATCAACGGCACGGCCGTGCAACCGTACCATGCGACGGCTTCGAAGTTGACCACAGCGCCCTCGCGACTGTCGCAAAGGGCAGTGATCGAGCGCGGGCAGTCGAGTGTGATTTCGCCTCCCGGCACGGGGTCGACGACGACGAACATAACCTTGGCGCGGCCGACGTTGCCGGCGAGGTCGGTTTGGCTGAGGACGATTGAATGAGCACCCACGCCGACGAGCGTGCCAGGAGGCGGGTTTTGTTCTATGGGTTGATTCTCGGACAGACCGCAATCGTCGACGAACGTGACTTGGCGCCGGAGGTCGGGCACAGACGCCATGCAGGGGTTTTCGGACTGGCCGGGTTGACCCGCGACGATTTCGACATCGGACATTGTGTCGCGGGAAACCGGTGGTTGGAGGTCGCCGAGGGCGAAGCAAGCAGGCCAGCCGTAGGACTCGCGCAAGTCCCATCCGTACACAATGAGGCTCATCGGCTGCGCCGCGGTAAGCGTGTGCACGCCCGACGCCACGAGGCCGGAGCTGTGAGAATAAGCGCTTGTGCCGACCTGCTGCCACACGACGCCGACCGGCGCGCCGTCGAACATGACAGTGCCAATGGCGGCAGTAGGCACGATGACGTTGAGATAATGGGCGCCAAAGCCAATGTCTGGCACACAGAATCGGTATTGGGAATTGAACGTGGGCCGTGACGGCACCAACACCATGAACGGGTCCGCGTTGGCGACACCGTCGAAGTCAGAACTGTTGGCGTATTGCGCCACGAGAATCGGGCGGGTCGCGAGAATCTGGCTGGCGTCGGTGAGCACGTCCTCGAAGTACTGACCGCGGTTGAGCGTGGTCGCGTGCGCGCCGTTGATGAACACGTCGGTGCCGTTGAAGGCGGCGAGGATGCGGACTGTGTCACCGCCCGAGCGCGTGAGAAGCGGGCGCGTGTAGTACTCGGCGCCCCACCGGCCGACTGGCGGCAATTGCTCGACCAGGTAATCGCAGAAGAAGGAGTCGAGAGATTGGACATTGGCGCATTGGTGGCTTCCGAAGACCGCAATGGGCTTATCGGATAGCAGTATCGTGCCAGTCAGGTCGGCTGGGGCGCCGCTGGTCGAGCGGAGCTGGTAGGTTTCGCCCGGCTGCAATTTGATGTGGTAAGGAACACCTTCATCGCGAACGCCAGTGACGACCGATGGGATGATCGTGACCTGGGTATCGGGTTCGGTGGCGACCAAAGCGAATTGGGAGCCCTCCAGTTCGGGCACGTTCGCGTGGACGTTTGCGTAAGCGAGCACAACGTGCCGAATGCCGAGGGATTCGATGGGTAGGGCAAGAAAACCGTCAGTGGTGAACTCGACCTGACTCAGACCGTGGACGCTCACCGGCGCGGTGGCGACAATGTGGACGCCCTTCTTCTCGATGACGTCATTGGCATCGCCCAGGTCGACGGATCGAGGCAAGCTGAGATGCAGGCAGCTTGTTGCCGGGATCGGAGTCGTGAGGCTGTAGCTGATCCCCGGCGCCTCGGCGGTAACGCTGGTGCCTGGCGTGCCGACAATGAAGAGCTGGGGTTTCACCGGATTCGCCGGGTAGGGAGCGTAGTTCCCTGGGAAAGTGACCCAGAATTCCTTGCCCGCGCATTTGAGGTCACAGGGAGGCTGCCGCCGAATATCGATGACGTGGTCCTCGACCTCGCCGTCTCCGCCATAACCAGTGGGAGAGAGTCCGCCTTTGCGACTGAGTCTGAACCGGGTGTAAGTGCGGCCTGCCTTGGCGGAAACAGGGGGTGTGAAACTCAGGGTCTTTGTTCCGGATGGTAAGACAATGGATTTAAAGACGTACTCATTGGTTCCGTTCCAGGAGAAGTTCTGGTCGTAGTCGATCCAGCCGTCCAGGATGCCTCCACTGGGAGCCGTGACTTCGACCGAGGCAGGACTGCCAGGAACAACGGCGGAATTGAACAGAACGCCGTCTTCGTCGTCGACGCGCGGCGGGTTGACGTCGTCGCCGACGGCGCCCGTCGAGGGTTGGCCATTGAGTTCGCCGTCCACAAGAGCGCCCAGCAGAAACCGTTGAACGATCCGGTGGTAGGCGCCGCCGTGCGAGAGGGTTGTTGGATAGCCGCCTTGGTCGAACTCTGGCGCGTCGCCAAAGTCGAACGTTCCCTCTTCAATTTGCACGCGGTAGTCCTCAACCTCGCCGTCGGAGGCAGGGCCATGGGGTGTCTTGACGCCTTCGCGACTGAAGCGGAAGCGCATGTAGCTTTCGCCTGGCTTTGCCGAGCCTGGGATACCGACGGTGATGTTCGTTGGGCCACCCGGCAACGGGACGTTGTTCAGGAGCAAGTCAGTCGGCTCGGCAAACGTGGATGAGCCATCGATGTCGAGCCAAACCGAAAGCAAGCCCGCAACGGAGGATTCCACCCGAAACTCGGCCGTGCCACCCGCTGTGATTGGGCTGAGGAAAGCCACGCCGTCTTCGTCGTCCACCACGCTCGGGATGATGTCATCCCCCATGGCGTCGGTCGAAGGTTGGCCGTCAGGTTCAGCGTCTTCGAGTTTGCCCAGGCAAACCCGCTGCACGACGGTATGGCGTGGGCCGTCGCTTCCCAACTTGGTTCGGTAAGAGTCAGGTGCGTCTCCGAAATCCAGCGTGGCCGGAGCTTCGATCTTGACAAGGTAATCCTCAACTTCGCCCAGTTCCGGGCTGGGACTGTGGGCTTGGACGGCTCCCTGTTGACTGAGTCGGAAGCGGGCGAATGTCTGGCCGGGTTTGGCGGTGGCGGGGACGTTGAGGACAATGTCGTTGGGGCCGGGGTCGAGCACGGTGTCAATGGCATGGTCACCGGGATCGTCCCACTTGCCATTGGCGTCCCAATCGAACCAGGCATCGAGCTGTCCACGCGCGCCTGTTGCCGAGGTCAGGATGACACGGGTTTTGGCGGGTTGGCCGGCACGGAGTGGATCGACGAAGAAGACGCCGTCCTCGTCATCAACGGCGGTGGGATTGGCATCGTCGCCGGTAGCGTCGGCGTTAGGCTGGCCGTTAGTCTCGGCGTCGACGATTTTGCCGAGGCAGTAATTGGGCGATGTGGGATGCGAGGCGCCGGTGTTGGAGAAGAGGGTGGGATAGTTCGGGTCTGGCGCGTCGCCATAGTCGAGAGGCGGAGGCGGTTGCTTGATCTCGATCGGGTGGTCCTCAACTTCGCCATCGGCGACTTCGCCGACAAACGATTCGACCGCCGACCGCGAGAACCGGGATCGGGAAAATGTAGGGCCAGGTTTGGCATCTTTGGGGACATCGAACTCGAGCGTGTTGACGCCAGGAGTCAGTGGCTCACCATTGAAAACCAGCTCGCCAGCATCGAGCCAGTCGCCGTCGGCCGCAAAGTCGATCCAAACCCAGAGTTTGCCTTCGATTGAGGCTTGCACTTCCATCTTGGCTCGCTGTCCGGCGATGACATCGCTGAGGAATTTGATTCCGTCCTCGTCATTGGCATTGGTTGGATTAATGTCGTCGCCTGTGCTTGTGGCATTGGGCTGGCCATTGGTCTCGGCATCGACTCGCGAGCCGAGGAAGATGTCGGGATTGATCCGGTGCCGGGCCCCGTTGTTTTTGAGCGTGGTCGGGTAAGGAGCTTCGGGCGCATCGCCCCAGTCCAACTCCGCCGGCGGCGTCGAAACCTCGACCTGGTAGTCCTCGACTTCGCCCAGTTCGGCGCTGGCTTCGGCTGGTCCGACCGTTCCCTCCAGACTGAGGCGGAATCGGGCGAAAGTGAGGCCTTCTTTGGCGGTGGCTGGTACCGTGACGTTGAATACGTTGGGGCCGGGCGCCAACTGGCCATGGATGACGCGCTCGGTTGTGGGGTCCCACTTGCCATCCAGGTCCCAATCAACCCAGGCGTCAATGCGGCCACTGACTTTCGAGTTCGGGTTGAGGACGATGCGGACTCTAGCGTCTTTGCCGATCAAAAGCGAGTCGAGCAGAGCCACGCCGTCTTCGTCGGGCAGGTCTCCCAGGGCATTTGGATGTGGTTGTCCGTCAGGCTCGACGTCAATAGCAGTGCCGAGATTGAACGGGGGCGAGACGCGATGTGAAGCGCCTTTGCTGGAGCGGAGGGTCGGATATGTCGGGTCGGGCGCGTCACCGTAATCGGTCGGCGGCACAGCTATCTTGACACGGTAGTCTTCCACCTCCCCATCTGGCGCTCCGCCAAAGTAGTCCTTCGTGCCTTCCCTGCTAAGGCGGAACCGGGCGTATGAATCGCCAGTCTTCGCATTGATGGGGACGGCTACGTTGAAGTAGCGGTTACCGGAGGTGACAGACACGGCGCTCAGGACATGTTCGCCAGTATCGGCGAAGTCGCCGTCGCGATTGAAATCGATCCAGGCATCAAGCCGGCCAGTGCCTAATACCGTGACGATGACGTTGACATTCTCGCCCTGCAATAGATCGCCTCCGAAGGAGATGCCGTCTTCGTCGTCGGCCGTAGATGGATTGATGTCGTCACCAAGGGCGTCCGCGGATGGCTGGCCTTCTCGCTCGGAGTCCACGCGGCTGCCGAGGTATAGGTCTTTGGAAAAGACGTGGCGCGCACCGTCGCTGTTGATTAGTGTGCGGTAAGTATCGGGAGCATCGCCGAGGTCGAGGGTCTGTGCTTGGGCGATACAGGTGCCAACCATGAAAGCCAGGAGGCAGAACATACGAACCATCGCGCTTGTTTTCATGTAAGCGATGACCGCGCTAGGCCGGGAGAGATAGGAATTGCCTACATGCAACCGATCGATACGCGTGGCTGCCATCAGCGTCGCAGGAACGCGTTCCACCGCGTCCCCTTTCTGTTCGGAGATGCTAGGGACGCAGTGGAATCCGTCCCTACCCAGTTCAGGGAGAGAGTTTGGCGGTTTCATGGTATTGGCTCGTCCTGGCTGTCCGAATCGGCGCCAGTGCTGGTCGGCGGCCTGAAGACACACGAGGAACAGTATGAAGATCGATGTTGCGCGGTGACGATGCCCCGAGTCGACGTGGGTGAGAGCGGATCGGTCAGCCAGCGCGATGGCGCGCGCGCGATTGTGTAGCTGAGCCGTGACGAGACACCGGTCCACTGGGGCAAGTCGAAGTACTGATACGGTGTCGAGTTGGCGCGTTGAGCGGCCAGGAGAACCGCGCTCATATCAGCGAGCGTCACGGTCTCGAAGCCTTGGTAGGTGACAGGTTGATGATCCTCGGTCGTAATGACATTTCCGACGTGAGTCGTCGGAAGGCCGAGCGTGTTGTAGTTCAAGACATCGGCGGCGCCACCATCGGCTCGGAGCGTGTAGGCAGTGACAATGGAGGGAGTAACGGTGAAACTGTCGTCCCGCGGAGTGGCCGTGATAGTTTCGACCGCGACGCTGTCATGTCGAACGGTGTTGGTGCCATCGGTGATCTCGAGTGTATCGTGGAGCGTGACGGTCAGGGCCAGAGTCACCGCTGAGAAGTCGACTTCATCAGTGCCTTCGTTCACTCCGTCTTCAGGGTCTTCGTCGAGGTTCTCGACGACCTGGTCGACACCGTAGTTGTCCCCGAAGATGTAACGGTCATTGTCCGTGCCGCCGGAAAGAGTGTCGTCGCCGCCCAAGCCGATGAGGATGTCATTTCCGGGGCCGCCGGCGAGATTGTTGTTCAGGGCGTTGCCAGTCAGGTTGTCGTTTTGGGCGCCGCCAAACGCGTGTTCCACACCCGCGACGCTGGACAAAGTGATTTGGAGGCCGGCGTTGACGATCTGGACCGCGATACTGCCCAGATCGACCGCCACGGCAAGGCTGTCAGTTGAGGAGAAGTCAAGTGTGTCGAGGCCTTGTCCGGCCGCCTCGTACACGGTGTCGTGTCCAAGAGCCAGGTCGGCGTCGAAGACAAAGGCGTCGTTGCCGAGACCGCCGTAGAGCGCGTCATCACCCGCGCCGCCTTCGAGCGTGTCGTTGCCGAGACCGCCGTAGAGCGCGTCATTGCCGGGGCCGCCCTCGAGAGTGTTGTTGAGCATATTGCCGGAGAGCTCGTCGTTTTGGCTGCCGCCGATGGTGTTTTCGACAGCGGTCGAGGAGGGGAGTTTGAGGCTGAGGTTGGCATTGATGGTCTGCGTGACGGCACTGGCGAGATTGACGTCGATGGCAAGTGTGGTTGTGTTCGAGAAGTCGAGTGTGTCGATGCCGCCGTCGGAGTTGGATTCCTCGGCGATCTCGTCCGTGGCGAGCGTGTTGTCAGTGTCGAAGACGTAAGTATCGTCGCCCCAATCGCCGTTGAGCTTGTCGTTGCCCCCGCGGCCTTCGAGGCGGTTGGCCAGACTGTTGCCGCTCAGTTCGTCCGCGAGGAATCCGCCGATCGCGTTCTCGATCGAGTGACACGTGCGGAGGCGGAGTTCAAGGTTTGGATTAACCGACTGGGCGATGCCGCGTCCGAGGCTGATATGGATGGTCTGCGTTGTTGTGCCAGAGAAATCAAGTGTGTCAGTTCCGCCAGTGCCGACTGACTCAAAGATGATGTCGCTGCCGAGATTCGAGTCGGTGTCGAAGACGAACGTGTCGTCACCATCACCGCCGATGAGCGTGTCATCGCCGCCGTAGCCGGTAATGCGGTCGTTGCCCGGTCCGCCATTGAGGGTGTTGTCCTCGGCGCTGCCGCGGATATTGTCGTCCTTCTCGCCGCCGGTGGCGTTCTCGATCACGTTGATGCTGGAAAGAGTGAGTGTGAGGTTGGCATTGACCGCTTGGGCGGATGTGGTCGCGAGATAGACGCTGACAGTGGCGGTCTCGGTCGCGGAGAAGTCGAGCGTGTCCGCGCCGCCTGCGATCCCTTCTGTTATGGTGTCGGAACCGAGTGGAGTGTCGGTGTCGAAGACGTAAGTGTCGCCGCCTAGGCCACCGTTGAGTGAATCGTTGCCTGAACCACCGATCAGAGTGTCGTCGCCCGACCCGCCCTGGAGCGTGTCGTTCCCGCCAGCACCGTCAAGCGTGACAGGGTAAAACACCACCGCGGACGCATTGAGAACGTCGTCGGCTTTATCGCCAGTCAGCCAGAACGCCTCGAAGCCGCTCAAAGAATCGGTCTCCGATCCACCGATGGTCAGGGCCCAGTTGGTGAGGACCATGTCCGCGTTCCGCTGCTCAACGAGCCGATCGGTCCAGCCCTGGAAGGCGGGGTAGAAGATGTTGGCGCCGCCAGAGAGCGTGTCGTTGCCGGCGTTGCCAGTGATGGTGTCACTGCCGTATAGGCCGTAGATGGTGTTGGCGAGAGCGTTGCCGATGAGCCGGTCGTGGCTAAGAGAGCCCCGCAGGTTCTCAATGGCGTTGTTGGCTGAGAGCTGGAGCTTGAAGTTGTCGTTGATGGTCTGGACATCCGCGCTGCCAAGGTCAACAGCAACGCCAACCGTATCGGTGGTCTGGAAGTCGAGCATGTCCGTGCCGCCGCCGATGTCCTCGATGACCTTGTCGAAGCCCAAGTCGGAGTCGGCGTCGAACAGGTAGGTGTCGTCGCCTTTGCCGCCGTAGAGCTCATCGTCGCCGGCACCGCCGGCAAGAGTGTCGTCGTTCGATGTGCCGCGGAGCGTGTCGTGGCCTGCGCCTCCGTCGAGTGTCACGCTGCCGCTGAAGGCGGAGGCGTCGAGGGTGTTGTCGGAGTCGCCGCCGGTGAGGATGGCTGTGTCGATACCCGAGAGCGAATCAGTCTCGCCGCCGATGGTCAATGTCGAGTCGGTGAGTTTGAAGTTAGCGTCACGTTCCTCGATAAGGACGTCGGATGTGCTATTGCCTTTGATGTCGTCCTGGCCTTCGCCGCCGGAGAGGTAGTTGATACCGCTAATGCCAGTGCCGCCGACGATGGTGTCATCGCCTCCGGCGCCAGAGAGGTGGACGGTCCCACTGAAACTCGAGGCATCCAGGTTGTTGGGGTTGTCGTCGCCGGTGAGGCTGATCTCATCGAACGAGCCGGCGTCAAACGTGTTTGTCTCACCTGTGGTAACAAGAGTGAGGACGCCGCTTGTGAGCTGCCAGTTGCCGGCGCGCTCTTCGAGGAGCGTGTCGTAACCGTCGTTGCCACCCTCGAGGTAATCGTCGCCTTCGCGGCCCCAGATAACATTGTCGCGGTCGTTACCGAGGAGCGTGTCGTCGCCGGCACCGGCGTAAAGGTCTTCAATACCCGTGGCATCGCTGAGGGTGAAGCTGAGAGCTCCTGTGACGGCCTGTGACGAGGCAAGAGCGAGGTCCAGGTTGAGATCCACGGATGTCCCTGTGAAGTCGATGAGGTCAGTATCGGCATAGGGGCCTTCGATGATGTCGTGATGCCCGCTCAGGGTGTCAGCGGCGCAGAGGTAAGTGTCGCTGCCGGAGCCGCCGTCGAGCATGTCATCACCGCCGCGGCCTTCGAGCGTGTCGTTGCCAGCGCGGCCTTCGAGGCGATTGTCGAGATCGTTGCCAATAAGCGTGTCATCGCGCGAGCCACCGATGGCGTTTTCGATCACGTTGCCCGCGGGGAGAGTCAGCGTGAGGGATGGTGTCACGGCCTGGGCGGTGGCGCTGGAAAGGTCGAGCGTGACGGACCATCCGGCGGTGGTGGAAAGATCGATTGTATCAGTGCCGCCAAAGGGCGAGGCGACCTCCGTAATCGTGTCGCTGCCGAGACTCTGGTCGCCGTCGAACAGGTAAGTATCGTTCTCGCCCCCGCCATTGAGTGCGTCGTCGTCAGTACTCCCGTCGAGGACGTCGTTGCCGCCCTCACCGTAAAGCTGGTCAGCTCCGTCTCCGCCGTACAGCGCGTCGTTGCCCATGCCACCGAGTAGCTCAGGCGTACCATCGGCAAAGAAGTACCCGAAATCGCCCAGGATGAGATCGGCGCCTTCAAGGCCATATACCGTGTCATCGTCCTGGCAGGGGTTGTCAAATATGAGGAGCACGGCGTCGGGCAGGTTGCCAGTGACATCGCCGCCCGTCGGGTTCTTTAGGTGGAGAAAGACTGTCTCGTAACCTTCGGTATCGTCGGCGTCCTCATAGACGGGAATGACGAAACTCTTCTCATCTTCACCAACGCCAAATCGGATCGGGCCCCGTGCAGTTCCGGCTCCGCTCTCCCAGATTCCGTAGTAATCGGTTCCGTGTGTAGCGGTCCCAGCTTCGGAGAAGTAGACGCCGATTGGCTCGGTGCTGCCTAAGGTGGGCCAGACGCCGATGGTCGCGTAGCCGTCGGTCTCGCGGACGCTATAGATGACCTGGGTGAACTGGACGCTCCAAGGGCCGGGGCCGCCAGGCGCGATTTCGACGAAGCCAGCGTAGACCGAGTCGACTGTGTCTCCCTCGTCGATTTAGATCGGGTCGGGCAGGCCAGTTGGTTGGTCAGCGTAGCTGTCGGAACCGTCGACGGCGTCGCCGCTGACGTCCTGCACCGTCAGCGCGTAGCCGGCGGGGACCAGGAACTGGACCGTGTAATTGCAGGCGGTGAGTTTGTCGAAGGTGTACCTGCCGAAGGAATCGGTGTAGGTGATCGCCACGAGCGTCCAGTTGACGTCATACAGATTGACCTGAATGTTGGGGATGCCCTGCTCCAAGATGCCGAACGGGGGAACCCAGATGAAGTCCCGCCGGCCGTTGCTGTTGTCGTCTAGGAACACAACACCGCTGATTTCGCCCGTGTCGGCCAGCGAATCAGGATCGACATAGGGTCGGCCACTCTCAGAGAGCAGGAGGCGGGCGGTGTACTGCAAGCCCTCGCAGGCACAGCCTGGGCCGAGCCAGTGTCCGCCAACAAGCCAATCATCGCCGCCGCCGCCGTCGAGCGTGTCGTTGCCGGCGCCGCCGTAAGCGGCGTCATGGTTAGCGCCACCACCGGTGCCAGTTGATTCGCCAGGGACATCCTCGGTGGCGGGAACATGGAATCCGATGTCAGGCGCATCGAGAACCGTTGAGCTGAAGTGGAAGGTGAATCCGTTACTAACAGTCGTCAGGACGCTGTCGGTCGGGAAATCCGCTTCCTCGACAGTAATCGTGCAGTCGCCGACGAGGACATCGGTGTAGTACTTGCCGTTAGCGTCGGTAGTCTCGGGTGAACCGCCGTCGGCATCAACCACGGTGACCGTGATGCCCTCCAGCGGGTAATCGGTTGCGGTATCGTAGAAGCCGTTGCCGTCAACGTCCATGAACACAAAGCCGCTGATCGCGATTGTGTCGTTGTCGTAGATATCGCCCAGGCCTTCGTTATCGACGATTGCGCAGTTTTCCGGGTTGCTCAACCGCGCGTAGAGGTATTCCGTTTCCTCGGGCACGGTGAAATCGAGAACTTGGACGGCGACTGCAACATATTCACTGCCGTGGACGTCACCGAAATCAAGGACGGTTGGTCCGGGAGCGGTGTAGTCTTCCGAGGCCAGGGCTGTTCCGTCGAACGGCTCCCATGTGACTTTGACTGGCAGGTCGGTCTCGCCAGTGACGGTGACATAGAAGTGGAGATAGACCGTGGGCGATTCCCCTTCGGTCACATAACCCCAGTGGGCGTCGGGGTCGAGATGGTCGATGGCATTGCCGATCCAGATTTCGGGCGCCGGGTCGTCATCGACAATGGTGAGGACGGCTGTCTTGAAGACGCCGCGAACGGCGCCGCCGGTTGGGTTGGCCAGAAAGAGCAGTATGGTTTCATCGTCTTCGTAGTCATCGTCAGTCTCATTGATGTCGATGGTAAACGTGGCCGTCGTTTGGCCTTCCTCAAAGCGGACGAATCCGCGCGGCCCCCGGGCGCCGTTCTCCCAAACACCAACGTAATCGTCGGTGGATGCTATTCCCTCGTCGGCGGTGCCGGCGGCGGTCCAGTACGCGGCCAGCGGATTAGTGCTGCCCTCGGCGCGGACCAGAGTGATTGTAGCAGAACCATCGGACTCATTGACGGTGTAGGTCGGAGAGCTGAACTCAACGTACCATGGCCCCGGATCGCCGCTTTCATCGTTGAGGATACGAACGGTGGCGTGGTTAAGGTTGTCCGCGTCGGTATCGATCTGAGCGTTCGCGGCTCTGATCAGGTTCACGAAGAAGTATTCGTCGTGTTCGATCCGGGTGTCGCCAATGACCTCGACAGTGATATCCTGCTGCTTCTCGCCTGGCGCGAAGGTCAGGGTTTCGAACTTGTAGACGACGTCGGCCGGGTCGCCGTTGGCGGCATAGGTGAGAGCAGTGCCGCGCGATGTGTTCCAGTCGACTGCCAGCGTGCGCCCGCTCTCGATCAATGTGTTTGCCGCGTTCCTCAGGCTGACGGCGAGAGTGACAGGGCGATTGCCGGCGTGACCTTCGTTGACTGACTGGACCGTGGGGCTGAGCCGCACGAATGGGAGGGCGTCGTCGTCGAAAATGCAGCCGTCGGCCTTGCCGTCCCCGACCGAAGCGCGGTTGGTGGGCGTTGCCGGATCGAGGTAAACAAGCAAGTTGAACCACTCGTCGTATTCGTCCAGCGCGTCGTCATAGGCGGCGATGCCGACATACTTCTCGGTCTCGCCGGGGCTGAACGTGATCGTCCCAAATGCGGTCTCGTAGGTGCCCGCGTAGTCAACGCCGGCGCGGGCTGATGTTTCCGGCAGGGAACCGTCGCTGCTTACGACCTGGGCGGTGCGGTAGTTGAACGAAAGCGAGTACTTGCTCGGGTTCGAGAGCTGGAGCAGGAACTTGACCGCTTCGGCTTCGTCCGGCGTCGTCAGCACGGGAACATTGTCGAAAGCGCTAAGCACTGGCGCGTCGTCGTCGTCGATGATTGTCCCGGTTCCAACGGCATGGGCGGGGTCGAGCTCGACGTTCCAGGGATCGGAGAGCGTGACCGTGAATGTTTCGAACTCTCCCTCGTCGATGGTGTCGCCCAGAATCGGCACGGCGATAGTCCCGGTGGTTTGACCGGGCTCGAACACTAGCGTGTACCAAACAGAGGTGTAGTCCGTGAGACGATCAGCCGTGCCGGGGGCGGTCTTGTAGCAAACCGCGACCTCATCGCTCATCGGGGTCGAGAGTGAGACAGTGAAGACGAGCTCTGTGACACCGAGGTTACCTTCAATGATCGAGGGGCTGTCGATGCTCAACAGCGCGTCAGTGCCGTAGTAGCCAGCAGCAAGGTTCTCGACGGCTTCACCGGTATCAAGATGGAACGTGGCGGTCTTGCCGGCGCTGTCAACATCGCTGTCGATGGCGTCATCGCCGCCCTGGTCAGCATCCACAATGTTTGTCCCTGAGGGCACGCCGAAATCCAGGTAATAGTCGCCAGCCTCGAGCCCGGTGAAAGTGAACTCGCCTTGGGCGTCGGTGTTGATTGTGCCGACTAGTGTGGCGTCCGACTTGTAGAGGGCGACGCTGACGTTGGCAAAACCAGTCTCGGTCCCGTCGCGGACGTTGTTAGTGTCGCCGTAGGCGTCGGCAGCGTCGAACCAGGCGAAACCACTAACGCTGGCGCCGGGGAAGGTTGTGCTGGCCGCGCCGTGCGCGTCATCGGCGTACAAGAGATCGTCGCCCATGCCGCCGTCGAGGAAGTCCTGGCCATCGTAGTCGGTGATTTGGGCCTGGCCAGAGGTGAGCAGAGTGCCGCCAAAGAGTTTGTCATGTCCGCCCGCGCCGAACAGAACGTCGCTGCCCGGCCCTCCGGCGAGGATGTCGTTGCCTTCGCCCTCAATCCCGCTGACGGAGACAGGGAAGGTAAGATCAGCTGGGAACGCCGGATCATCGACGAACCCTTCGTCGCCGAACACGACATCATTGCCTAGACCGCCGTCGAGCAGATCGTTGCCTGGGCCGCCGGCGATCTGGTCGTCGCCAGAGCCGCCTTCGATGGTGTCGTCGCCCGCGGCGCCGTAAACCCCGGAGTGGGGGGCGTAGCCCCCGCTGGGGGCGGGGCCGG
>JAXDCU010000054.1:0-12508 GCA_034677645.1 Verrucomicrobiia bacterium | reverse complement strand
CCACGTACTTGTAGAGCATCATCCGGTCAGCGGTCTTGACCAGCGTGTCGAAACAAAAATCGATTTCGGCCTGCCCGGCGGTGGCGACTTCGTGATGCTGCTTCTCGACGGGAATCCCAAGTTGCTCCATCACCAAACACATTTCGGTTCGCAAATCCTGCTGCTTGTCCGAGGGAGGCACTGGGAAGTACCCTTCCTTGTGTCGTATCTTGTAGCCTAGGTTGGGCATTTCGTCGCGCCCGGTACTCCACGCCGCTTCCTCGCTCTCCAGACGGTAGAAACACCCGCTGTCTTTGTTGTCGTACCACACGCCGTCGAAGACAAAGAACTCAGCCTCAGGTCCAAACACGGCGGTGTCCGCCACTCCAGTGCTCGCCAGGTATTTTTCTCCTTTTTGAGCGATTCCTCGCGGGTCGCGCCCATACGGTTCTTTGGTCCCAGTCTCAGCAATCGTGCATGTCAGAGACAAGGTCGGCACGCCGCAGAAAGGATCGATGAACGCGGTCTCGGGATCGGGGATCGCCAACATGTCGGACGCCTCGATCGATTTCCAGCCCCTGATGGAGCTACCGTCGAAACCGATCCCCTCGCCGAAAACCTCTTCACTCAACTCCCTGATCGGACAACTGAAATGCTGCCACGTTCCAAGCGGGTCAACAAACTTGATGTCAACCATCCTGGCGCCGCGTTCTTGGGCCATCTCAATCACTTGCTTGGGTGTGCTCATTGATACGTCTTGAACCGTGGACTCGGCATCGGCTCTGGGTTTTCACGGCTGAATCGGCTCAAGGGTGGCATGTGCTCTTTGGGTGCATCCGCACCGCGCCGATCAGACGGCTTGTTCGCCCAGCTCGCCGGTTCGGATGCGCACGGCGTTCTCCAACGGCGCGACGAACACTTTTCCGTCACCAACCTTGCCTGTCTTTGCCGATCTAACAATGGCTTCAACCGCCGAGTCGGCCAGGTCGTCGGCAACCGCCAGCTCTATCTTGATCTTGGGGAGGAAATCGACGGTGTACTCGCTGCCTCTATAGATTTCAGTGTGCCCCTTCTGTCGACCAAAGCCCTTCACCTCGATCACGGTCATGCCCTCGACGCCAATTGCAGCCAGCGCCTCCTTGACGTCTTCGAGTTTGAACGGCTTTATGATCGCTTCGATCTTCTTCATGGTTCCTGTGCGCGGACGGATGGTAGCTCCAAGCGACCGAGTGTAAACACGAAATCCGTGGCGCTGAGGTTGCCAAGTTGCCAATTAATACTTGTGCGCGTGGCTTGACAGACAGGCATACCCATGGTCTTGTTGAATGGACTACGCCGCCAGATTTCGGGCATCGGGTTGTATTGTTCTTTGATTGCCCGGCAGTTTTCCGGCCCCGGCTACGTACCGGCTGGAGCCGGAGCATCCCCGTAGTCCCTCAGTAGTACTCTGAACATTCCCCGGGTTCTAGAGCCATCCCCTGGCTCGGAACCCGGTTCTTTCTTCATCCCACCCCACTCAACTGAGGCATCACCGATAAGTTCCTTTTGACGCGGAAGCGTGCCCCCGCATAATGCGGACATGACGACCGAGCCATTGCTGAGCCTGGACCTGCCCGGCATCCCCAAGTTGCGCCGAGGAAAAGTGCGCGAGGTGTTCGATCTTGGAGACGCCCTCTTGTTAGTGGCGACTGACCGGATATCGGCTTTCGACTGTGTAATGCCCAACGGTATTCCGAGAAAGGGCGAAGTTCTGACACAGCTTTCGTTTTTCTGGTTCGAGCGATTCGCGGGACTCGTGTCAAACCAACTCCTGGGCGGCTCCGCCGATCCGCTGCCTCCGCGCCTGGCGTCGCACGCCGCACAACTGGCGCGACGCAGCATGTTGGTCAGGAAAGCGGCCCCGCTCCCGATCGAGTGCGTTGTACGCGGGTACTTGGCTGGGTCTGGTTGGAAGGAATACCGCTCCCACACAACGGTATGCGGCATCAAGCTGCCGGCGGGCCTGCGGGAATCCGACGAACTGCCGGAACCGATCTTCACGCCGGCGACCAAGGCGGACACGGGTCACGACGAGAACATCTCATTTGAGAAAGCCAAAGCGATTGCGGGGGAGGGACTGGCCACCCAGGCGCGCGACCAGAGCCTTAAGCTCTACACCAATGCGCGCGACTATGCCCGTGATCGCGGGATAATCATCGCGGACACTAAATTCGAGTTTGGACTCCACGAGGGTCAGCTTCTGCTGATCGACGAGGTGCTCACACCCGATTCTTCGCGATTCTGGCCTGCCGATACATATCAGCCGGGGCGCAGCCAGGCGAGTTTCGACAAGCAGTACGTGCGTGACTATCTCGAGTCGTTGAGCTGGAACAAGACACCGCCGGCGCCCGCGCTCCCGCCCGAAGTCGTCGTACGAACACAGGAGAAATACCTGGAAGCCTACCAGAGACTGACAGGGCACCCTCTGTAGGAGCGGTGGACTTGAGGACTACTTATAGGTTCAAGCGGACGAATTTTGCCTCAAACGGACGCAACTCGACCGCATCCACGTCTTCCTTGATTGTCTCTTCAATCGCGTTGACTTCGTCCACGCGTCGCACTGGGGCATTCAGAAAAACCGCGTCGCCTCTGAGCACCAACTGTTTTCCCTCTGTTTCACGCAGCAGCGCGATGACACCCGACCCGTGGCGAGCGGGTCGGACCTCGACCACGAGCAAGTTGGGCGCTTCGACTCGCGCTGAGGAAAAGACTGTTGGCAGACTGTCCGCTTGTAACTTGCCCGCCGGAAGGACGCGCGTCGCGAATGGGACGCGCGAGCCCCAGCCGAAGCGAGTGGCGCTGGAGCTTGCGGCGTCGCGGGTCGATGTCAGGTAGTAGCTCAAGTGGAGCTCTCCTTCCTGTTCGGCACGGAAGTTGGTGAACCAGTAGTTGTTCATGACCCATGAATAGACGTGCGGCTGGTCAACGCGCGTCGTGCGCTGCCATTTGCCGAGATTAAAGCCGCCGAGTTGAACCAATGGGACTTGAGCGCTGCCCAAGACAATCTGGCCAGCGCGATGGCGGACCGCGATGAAATTCTGGATCGTTTGCCAGTCAGACGCCGAGCCCGGCAACTGGTCCTTACCTGGGACGACCAAGCCGCCCTGGGCTTCGTACAAGAGCTCGCTGTCGGGAGCACGAAAGGGAAACGTCACATAAACAGCCTCGGCATTGCGAACCGGCAACTTGCGCAAGGTCAAATGTAGCTCGACCCGCTTGTCCGCGTCATAGAGCCGAATCTCGGTTCGAACGCCCTTTTCCGTGGCGCAGCCGTCCAAGTCGGCGTTGACGACCAGGCTGCGCCAGACGGGGCCGCGGGCGCCCGATTCCACCTTCACATTGCGCACTGACACGCGACGGAAAGCCTCGGACTTCATGTCGCGTCCGGAGCTCAGGCTCTCATACACGCACTGCCCCAGGCCCCAGTTGGCGTTGGCGTCGACCAGTTCCTCGCCAGTCTCCTTGTCAATGAGGCTTTGGACGGCGCCGCGCGCCGCGTCGACTGAGAGCTTGTAGAAGCTATTCTCGAGCGTTGTTGCGTCGGCGGGTACAGACTTCTCGTCCGCACGTTTGCTCTTGCCGGCTTCGAGGCGCAAAATCTTGTATCCAAACGACGGTACATCTTTGACCCAGAGCGCCCAGTACGTGCCCTCGGAGCGGCGGTTCATTCGCTGAGCCGACACCGCCTCGCCGGTCTCGAGGTCCACGATGCGGAATTCGTTTTCAGGCGGGAGGATTTGATGGTCGATAAACACGCGGACCATCCCCGATCGAGACCAGTTGAGCGTGTTGAACACGGCCAGAAGAGGCACCTCAGCGCGAGGCAGACGGTCTTGGAGCAGTCCAAAGGCCTCCTCGCAAAGCAAGCCGGCTTCCTTGACTGCCTCCCACACGTAGGATGACTTCTCGCCCCACTGAACCTGGGTGTTCTCGGCCAGCGGATCATCGATACTCTCGGCCGCGCCGTAAGTGTGCTCGGCGTAGAAGAAGAGATTATCCTGAATATCGGCCACACGGTCGAGGAGACCAGGCGGCATCTGGACGCCAACCAAAGATGCCTGGGCCAGTAGCGCCTGGCTGACCTGCACCGATGTGTCCGTCTGGCGCGCCGCCGCCGTCTCGCGCGCGGCGGAACCGAACCCATCGGTCCACCAATCCGGCCACGCAACCCGGAACGTTTCTATTTCCCGCGCGTGCTCTTCCTCGACCCAGGCGAGGAATTCCTGCGCTGTCGAGAGCCTGAGACGCGGCGAAGCGTAACGCTCGTTCCAGGTCTTGACGATGTCGCAGGCGACGGTGGACGGCGGCGAATTGTCGGTGTAGTAACCGGAGAACTGGACGCCAACGCGGTCGAACGGGTAGCCCCGCTGTTCCAATGACCGGAGGTAATCCTCGACATGCGGCACAACCGATTCAATCTTGCCGGTTTCAAGGTGCCAGAAGTTGGCGGTCATGTAGTGGTCCGATCGATACGCGAGCAAACGCCGGCCCGAGGGCGATTCCCACCAGAACACCGTGGGTTTGTCGAACGGCAAGATCGATCGCGTCTGGTTAATGCCCATCGACAAATACCTCACACCGAGGTCGGGGAAGTAGTCCGCAAGACACCAGGCGGCGCCGTTGACGTCGTTCTGCATTGCGGTGCGCACCGGGACGCCCCAATCCCGCCGCAGCGCGGAAAGGTGGTCGAGCGACGCAGCCAGGGAGCTTTCGGTCGCGACTTCGGACATGTTCAGCAACATCGCCGTCAGTTCCACGCGGCCGTCGCGCGCGCGTTGTTTCAGGCGCTCGATCTGGGATGCGGGCCGGCGCTTGATGTACTCGCGCACTGGCCAACCCGTCTCGCAAGTCCACCGAAACCTGGCGTCGTCCGGGTAGTCATCAGTCAGATCGCAGAAGTCCAGGGCGTAATCGATAAACCGAAGATGCTCAGGCAGAATCTCCGTCTGCGGACGCGTGTAGCCGATGTCGGTGTGTGTGTGTTGCGTAAGATAGAGAGTCCAGCGCCTCGGCGGTTTGAGATCGAACGGTCCCGCCTCATGCTCGCCTTCGCTCGAGGTGAAGCGGATTGTGACCTTCGCTGGCGTTGCGAAGAACGGGACTTCAAGCTGGACCTGATTAGTGCCAGCAGGCAGGTTCCCGAGCTTGAGAGTCGATGCATCACCCCATCCTTCCAACGCGACCCGTGCAGTCAGATCGGTCAGGGCGCCCGACTGGATCGTGGCATTGAGAACGGCGCGCTCGCCAGCGGCACCGCGCATGACAAGCGGCGAAGTCACGACCTTCACCGAAGCGATCGGGCCCGCGTCCGCACCGAGTCCGACCGAACACGCGCAGAACAAGAGACCTGAGGCGAGCCGGAACAAAACCAAGTTGCGGCCGTGCGTGCCGATCCGCCGCCGCTTCCCGGTAGGGCCAGTTGGATGGACCGATCGGGTTTGAACACCAGCGACCCGGCAGTTGGTGGGTGGGGCGTCGAAGAACATTGTTTGATGCTTCATGGGGAGCGTTGACATCCAGCATGTTGATGCGCATTGGGACCATGAACGCGGTAGGGACGCGTTCCACGGCGTCCCCATTTGTTGGGCGAACTCAGGGACCGAGTGGAATCGGTCCCCACCTTGTGGTTCATGGAGAGTCGGGGTCCTTTATTGTGCTATCCACTTGCGTATTCGGAGCGTGCACGCGTGCCTAGCCCGGATATGTGCATGTTCTACCGACATCGCTTTGGCAGTCAGAAACGGGCGTAAAATATGCGGGCTAACCAGATTCCGCCGAGCGCGGCGAATCCCGGTCGCGCCGCATCTTGTTCAGTTCGGACCGTACGACGTCAACAATGCGCGGCAAAGCACTCCGCAGTGGCGCCGTTAATTCGGCGCCGAGTGTGAATGGGTCATCCACCTCAACGGCCAAGACACGAACACGCGTCGGCATCGGCAGGCCGAGGCGACGGCCCAGAGCCAGAGTCTCGCCAACTCCCAGAAAATGCGGTGTTCGGCCTTGGAGACACTCAAGCTTGTCGGCGTCGAACGCGTGGACCGTGCCTGGGGGGGCGTTGCTTGTTTGAATCGAGTCCACGATAATCGCTGAGCTATAACCGACGATGAAATCAAGCAGAGCAAGCCCCATTTCCGCCGTCTCGCGCACGTCCACCGTCTCATCGTCAGCGAACTCCGCAGTCAGGGCACGGGCAATGACAAGCCCGACCGCGTCATCGCTTAACACGTCGTTGCCAAGACCGAGCAGGAGGACTTTACAGGACGGGACATCCGCATCAGCGCTGCTGTCAGCGGTTTTGGTTTTGCGACACTGACAAAGCCTAGTCACAGCTTGACCCGCCAGCCAGGCCAGAGGCTTGGAAAGCCGGATTCACCAGTTCAACAATCCGGCCCAGCACCGGCGGTTTCCCGTTGTCCGTTTCGTCAACCTTGTCTGAGCTCGCGCACGAGTTGGCGCTGGCGGTCATAGATTCTAACCCGTAGTGGCAAGTGACCGGGGAGGCTGTGAGTGGCGCAGCCAAGACAGGGATCGTAGGCGCGAAAAGCCATTTCGACCTTGTTCAGCAGGCCCTCCGTAACATTGCCGCCCTTGATGAGGCCCTTTGCGGCGCGCTCGACGCTCATTGCAATACGGGCCGCGTTGTTCTGCGTGGCGACGATCATGTTTGCCATCGTGATGCAGCCACGCTCGTCCGTCTGGTAGTGATGGAAGAGTGTGCCTCGTGGGGCCTCGACTACGCCGACGCCTTCTTTGGGCACGTTTGTAGGAACGCGACGCACATCCGGGCTCGTGATCTCTGGATCTTCAACCAGTTCTTGCATCCGCTCCGCGGCGTAGATCATCTCGATGGCACGCGCCAGGTGGTTTGCCAGGGTGTGATGAACGGGTTTGCCGCCGAGGATTTTGAAGAACTCTTCGTATGCGGCCTGGGCTTTGGGCGTGGCCATGCCGTCAGCGGCGTTGAGCCGCGCCAAGGGGGCCACCGAGTAAAGGCTGGTCTGGGGGCCTTCCACAAAACCCATCCAGCCACGCTGTTTGAGGAAGGTGAACTTCATGTAACTCCACGGCTCGACATGCTCAGCCACGTAATCGCGGTATTGCGAGGTCGGGAACTTGCATATCTCCTTGCCGTCGCAATCCACGACGCGGAGTTTACCGTCATAGAAGTTTACCCTGTTCTTCTCGTCCACCATGCCCATGTAACATGTCTTGTGGGTGTAGGCGTCGGACGTGATCATCTTCACGTAGTCGGGATTCCCGAGCACGATCTGCTTGAGAACGGAGACCGTCCACTCCGCGAACTCGACGGCGTCCTTTGCCAATTGCTGGAATTTGGGCAGGTCGGCTGGATCGAGGGGCTTGCTGACGCCGCCTGGCAAACCGAACACCGGATGCACAACCTTGCCTCCAAAGTAGCTTATCAACTCCCGAAGACGACGTCGGGTTCCGATGACCTTCTTGCCGGCGTCAAGCCCCACCTTGCCGATCACGCCGACAATGTTCCGCTCCGCCGCCGGGGCTTCGGGCCCAACAATGAAATCGGGACCGCCGAGCACGAAGACGTGCAGCGCGTGATCCTCCAGCATGAACGTGTGGTACACCAACTCGCGGATTTTGCGGCCGGCTGAGGTCGGCTCGACTTTGTAAAGGTCGTCCAGGCACTTGGTCGCCGCCATGTGGTGGGCCGTTGGGCAGACACCACAAATGCGGCTGGTGATTTGCGGCATATCCTCGGCTGGTCGTCCAATACTGAATACCTCGAAACCACGCAGCTCCGGGACCTGCATGTAAGCCCGCTCCACGTCGCCCTTGTCGTCGAGGAAAATATCGATCTTCCCATGGCCTTCCAGACGAGTGATGGGATTGACGGTGAATCGCCGCCGCCCCATTTCATAGGCCGCATTGGCTCGGGCGGAACCCTTGTTGAAAGTGTCTTGAACGGCTTTGTCCATATTGAATCCTTTTACTTTGCAGGCAAATCAACTTTGCGCCTCAAGAGGCTCTTGGCCAGTCCGTATCGATAGAACGTCCCGACCGGGTCGGGGATGCCAGACAAAACCTTGTCAATCTGTCCTTCTTCCCGGGGGCCCACGTTGGCGCAGAGGGAGGACAGGATTTTGAGACCCTGGTCGCGCACGCGCGATGTCGGGCCAAAGCAGCCCGTGCAAGGCATGCCGCCGGAGATGCACTGGGCGCCACAACCGCTCCGCGTGCTGGGCCCCATGCACACCACGCCCTGGGCAAGGAAACACTTGTCAGGGTCCATGAGAATCTGGTGTGGGCGCTTGAACTCGGAAAAGGCCAGGTCCGTGGGCTTGGTCATCTTGCGTGGGCATTCGTCGCACAAAGCGATGTCCGGGGCGATGATCGAGCCCTTGGGCGGCAACTGGTTGTCGAGCAATGCAGTCACTGCCGTCTTCGTGATCTTGGGTGTCGGTGGGCAGCCGGGCACGTAGTAGTCCACATCGACCACCTGATCCAGAGCGCGCACGACATTGTGCAGGACTGGGAGATCGACTGTGCGAGTCTGGTCAGTGAAGGCGACCGCGGGCCGTGTCTTCTTCTCGTTGAGGTTGGTCGGGCCATCTTCGTAAACGAACTTCAGAATGTGCTCGCGCGAGAATTGATTCGCCAGACCCGGTATGCCGCCCAGGTGCGCGCACGCGCCGTACGCGATCATGTACTGGCTCTTGCGCCGCAACAAACGCGCAATTTCCTCCTGCTCGCTCGATCGGATCGCGCCGTTGAGCAACGTGGCGAGAATTGACTTGTCAGGCATCGCTTCGATGTCCTTGTACTTGAAATCCATCGCGACGGGCCACAGGACGATATCCACCTTTTCGACCACGCCGAGAATATCCTCGGCCAGGTCAACGACTGTTTCTTCGCAGCCTCCGCAAGAGGCGCACCAGTAGAATGCAACTTTTGGTTTAGGCATGGGCGGTTTCCGCTCCTTGAGGTGTTGTGGCGTGTTCGGCGCAGCCAGCGCCCGATGCGTCCTTGGCGGCGACTTGTTCAGCTAGATTTTCGATTTCCTTGTCCCAGTCCTGGAACTTCCTTGGCACGTCGAGTGGGCCGAGGTTCTGGATTGTCTCGACCATCTCATTGACAACGCGTTTGACTTTCTCGCCCTCGGCGGCGGAAATCCATTCCAGTCGCAGGCGCTCAGGCGCGATGCCCATGTCCGCGATCATTCGTTTGAGCATCTGGTAACGGCGGAGGCACTTGTAGTTGCCCTCGACGTAGTGGCAGTCATTGGGGTGACACCCGCCAATGAGGACGGCATCCGCGCCCTTGGCAAAAGCGTCGATGACGAATTGGGGGTCTACCCGGCCTGAGCACATGAGCCGGATGACGCGGATATTGCTCGCGTATTTCATGCGCGAGACGCCGGCGAGATCGGCGGCGGTATATGTGCACCAGTTGCAGAAGAACGCCACGATCCGGGGCGTCCAATCGCCGTTGGGGAATTTTGATGGTTCAGCCATAAATCAATGGTCAATAGCTTAAATCCGAAGCTCCAAAACCGGAATCCGAAACAAATCCGAATCTCGGAAATTCAAAACCCAAAACGTTTGCACGCCAGGGCGAAGGCCGGCTACGAAGAAGCACACAAACAGTCATTCGCTCTTGCGCACAATTGACCCGAAGACGTTCATCAGCTCGGTGGCCTCCTGAACCAGGTCCGACCGCAGCCTCTCCAAATCGCTTTTGCCGTCGGCAAAGAGCAACCGGAGGAAGAACCGCCTCTCTTTGGCTTCCTTGCGGCAGACCTTGATGTGCATCACGAAGTCCTTTTTGCCCAGCGCCTCGTTGGCCTCGATGTAGTTCGCCCCCACCGAACCGGAGGCACACACCAGTTGCTTGACATCCTCGACGTTCGGTGCCGTATGCGGCAACCGGCGGACGAAGGCAGGCGCGTCCGGCGCAAACTCGCAAGTGCGATCTTCGAGGTCGTATTGCCGTGGTGAGTCGCCGGGCGTTATGGGCCATGTTTCGAGCCTTCCATATTTGCGAATTCGGATTTGCCTCGGATTTCGAGATTCGGATTTCGGATTTGCACTAGGCCGGCACGGGCGCCAGCACACCGTCGATTTCGCTAAAGATTTCCTCGTCCTCGAACAAGTTCTGGACTATCGACCCGCTCGGGCACGAAGCCACGCACGTGCCGCAGCCTTTGCAGAGCGCCTCGTTGATTACGGCTTTCTTTCGCGTTTCATCGAAGGTGATCGCCGTGTAAGGGCAAAGCGGGATGCACGATTTGCAGCCGCTGCATTCGTCGGCCAGAATGTATGCCGTGTTGGGTTCTTGTTCCACGTGGCCCTTGTCGATGAGCGCAAAGGCTTCGGCAGCCGCCGCGCCCGCTTGGGCCACGGAGTCAGGAATGTCTTTCGGCCCTTGGCAACACCCGGCTAGGAATATGCCGTCAGTGAAAGTGCTCACCGGAGCGAGCTTCGGATGCCTCTCGAGGAACCAACCCTCGGAGCTGCAGCTCAGGTTGAACATGCGTCGCAGGCGCTCAGAGTCAGCATGCGCTTCCAGTCCGACCGCGAGAATGACCATGTCCACTGGTGTCTTTAGAATCCTGTTTGTCAGAGTATCTTCAGCCTGCACGATGAGTCTGCCGGTCGTGCCGTCGGTCGGGTCGGGATAGACATCAGCGACCCTGCCCCGGATAAGGTGCATGCCCTCCTCGGCCACGCGATTGTAGAACTCCTCCATGCTCTTGCCGGGCGTGCGCATGTCGATATAGAAGTTGTACACCTCGGCCTGGGTGTGTTCGAGTATGAGGTGCGCCAGCTTGAGCGAGTAGAGGCAGCAAACTCGCGAACACCATCGATTCGTGTTCTCGTCGCGCGAACCCACACAATGCACTATCGCGATCTTTTTCGGCGCCTGGCCGTTGCGCATCACCAAGTGGCCTTCCGTGGGACCTGAGGCGTTGATCAGCCGCTCGATCTCGAGTGCCGTGTAGACGTTTGGATAGGTACCGTAGCCGTAGTAAGGCGTGCGTTTGGGGTCAAAGACTCGGAACCCCGTGGCCATAATGATCGTGCCGACGTTGATGTTCTTGATCTCAGCGACCTGTTTGAAGTCGATGGCCTTGCGATCGCCGCAGGCTTGCACACATGTCTTCTTGCACTTGTCAGACACCGTGTGGGAGCCGTCGGGGTTCTTGCCGCGCTTGAAGTTGAGGCAGACCTCGGGGTCAATCATCGAAATGGGCGGAATTGCCTGAGGGAACGGGAGGAAGACAGGCTTGCGTTTGCCCAGGCCGAGGTTGAACTCGTCAGGGAACTTTGGTTCTTTGAAAACACAGCCAGCCACGCATTCCTGGCAGCCGGTGCAGAGGTCCTCGATGATGTAACGCGGCTTGCGGCGGACGGCGACCTGGAAATTGCCCACGTAACCGTCCACTTTCTCCACTTCCGAGTATGTCCAGAGTTTGATGTTCGGGTGGGACCCCACGGCAGCCATCTTTGGCGAAAGCACGCACATGGCGCAGTCCAGAGTGGGAAAGGTCTTATCGAACATGGCCATGTGGCCGCCGATCGTGGGCTGTTTCTCGACCAGGTAGACCGTCTTGCCCGCGTTGGCCAGCGTAAGCGCGGCGTGAATGCCGGCAATGCCGCCGCCGACGATCAGGACGTCTGGGTTGATGGGCACCTTCTTGACTTCGAGAGGTTTGTGGTGCGGCACGCGCTGGATGGCCGCCCGCGCCAAGGCCATTGCCTTGCGGGTCGCTTCGAGACGGTCTGTGTGCACCCACGAGTCGTGCTCGCGAACGTTCACCATCTGGAAGTAAAACGGGTTCAGACCGCCGGATTCTGTCGCCTGGCGAAACGTATGCTCGTGCAACAACGGCGAGCACGCCGCCACGACAACCCGGTTGAGCTTGTTCTCCACTATGTCTTGTCGGATCAGTTCCTGGCCCGGGTCCGAGCACATGTACTTATAGTTCCGCGAGACGGTCACGTTCGGCAACTTGGCCGCGTACTTGGCGACCGCCTCGACGTCCACCATGCTGGCGATGTTGACGCCGCAGTGGCAGATGTAAAAACCGATACGGACCGGTTCGTTTTTCTTGGGTGCGATGGGTGTCATAATCATCTTCTCAGCCAATCGATTCAGCCAGCAGTTCCACAACGTCACGGACAACCATGGGTCTGTCGTGCGGCACGATCTTCAGCGAGTCCTCGAAACGGGAGATTTCATAAGGGCATGCCACGGCCAAAACGTCCGCTCCCGTGGCCACGGCTTCCTTAACACGTCTGTCGGATAGACGTTCCATGCCTTTTCCCTTGTAGTAAGTGTCCAGCCACATCCCGCCACCGCCACCGCCACAGCAGATCGAATTGAGGCGGTTGTGGGTCATCTCGACCAGTCTTACGCCAGGAATAGCCTGGAGCAGCGAGCGCCCCTCGTCGTACGAGCCCGTGGCACGCCCCAGGCAACAGCCGTCGTGGTAAGTTACAGCGATATTCAGCGG
>JAXDCU010000053.1:0-6263 GCA_034677645.1 Verrucomicrobiia bacterium | reverse complement strand
CGGCCGCATCAGTTGCTTGTGCTGGCTGACCTCAGCCAGACCCTGCGTGAAGAAGAGCGCCTGGCTTGGCAGCGGTTGTTGCGCGTCCTCGGCCACGAGTTGAACAACTCGCTCGCGCCGATCAAGTCTATCTCCGACAGCCTTGCCAGCCTGCTCGACAAGGACCCGTTGCCGGAAGACTGGCGTGAGGATGCGCGTCGCGGGGTCAGTGTGCTCAGCGGGCGGGCGGAAGCACTCAGCCGTTTCATGGAATCCTACTCGAGACTCGCGCGCCTGCCTCAACCCAAACTGGGGCCGGTCCAATTGGGAGCCGCGATCCAGCGGGCCGCAGGTTTGGAGACGCGCCTGCCAATCGCAATCGTACCCGGACCCGATCTGACTGTGCAGGCCGACGGAGACCAACTCGAACAACTGCTGATAAACCTCGTGCGCAATGCCTGCGACGCGGCATTGGAATCCAAAGGTGGCGTCCGCATCCGGTGGACCAAAGTCGGTGGGCAATGCGAGGTGCGCATCGAAGACGAGGGACCCGGGTTAAGCAGCACGGCGAACTTGTTCGTCCCCTTCTTCACGACAAAGCCCGGTGGCTCGGGCATCGGCTTGGTGATCAGCCGGCAGATCGCCGAGGCCCACGGCGGCAGTCTCGTCGTCGAGAACCGCGAAGACCAGTCCGGCTGCGTCGCGCGGTTACGGCTGCCGCTTGGCTGAGCCGGGCTTCAGAACGACTCCTCCGACAGGGCTGTCTATGGGAGAAGGCGTCCCATTCTCGGGATCGGCCTTTCCCGGTTTTGGGTAACTCGCAGACGCCCTCCAAAGAAACCTCACCCCTCACCGGCCTCACAGTCAGGCACTTGCGCCCCTCCACCCACCTTGGCACGCCTGCTGCATGACCAAGTCTCGTGGCAAGTGTCGATGTTCAACTGCACGCACATGAAAACCATGAACCCGGTAGGGACGCGTTCCACCGCGTCCCCATTTGTTCGGCGAAATCAGGGACCGAGTGGAATCGGTCCCTACCCGGTTCATGGGGAGCATTGATGACAGAGGCCTTGTCACACATCGGTGCCATGAACCTATGCCGCTTGGTGGCGCGAGTGTCCTCACGAGCGCAGGGCAGAGAACCGAAGCAGGCACAGGCGACAGCAGCCGTTCGACAGGAGTCTTGCGCCACCGCAACTGCCGGCTCATGGGGAGGATCAAGCGACTCTTGATCGCAGCCTGTTTGACCGTGATTGAACAACATCAGGATATGCCAGTGATCTCCAAGTTCTACGGAATCGTGATCCGGATACTTTTCGTCCGGCACTTTGTCGCCCACTTCCATGCCTTCTACGGCGATAGCGAACTCGTTGTCGGCATCAACCCGCTGCGGATTCTCCAAGGCTGCGCGCCCGCGCGAGCTGCCGGCATGGTGTTGGAATGGGCTCGGGCGCATCAGTCCGAGCTGCTGGAGGCGTGGCGTCGCTGCAGCGCGGCAGAGCCGCCCAAGCCGATTGCACCGCTATCGTGAAAACAAACCCGGTCATTGCGCCACCATGCCAAACCAGTTTCGCCCAGATTCGCGAGCTGTCCCGACCGCGTGAGCTGCAAGTAACCATGGACATTGACCGCCCAGACCTCGCCCGCGCGCGCCGCCGAAACAGGTTCATCCTGGTCACGGGCGGGGTGTTGGTTTTGGCGGCAATCACACTCGGCCTGGCTCGTCTCAAGCCGGCAGCCCCGAGTGTGGACAAGGCGACGATTTACACTGACACGGTCAAACGCGGCGAAATGCTGCGTCAGGTGCGCGGCAATGGGACACTGGTGCCCGAGGAAATCCGGTGGATCCCGGCGGTCACGGCGGGGCGCGTGCATGCGATCCTCGTACTGCCCGGCGCGCAGGTGAAGGCGGACACTGTGCTGGTGGAGTTGAGCAACCCGGAGGTCGACCACGGAGTCTTCGAGGCCGAGTGGCAGCTCAAGGGCGCCGAATCCCAGCTCGCGCGACTCAAGGTCCAGTTGGAGAGTGAACGCCTAGCCCAGGAGGCGACTGCCGCAGCACTCGACGCCGAATGCCGTGTAGCCAAGCTGGACGCGGAGGCCGACGAAAAACTCGCTGCTGAGCAACTGGTTGACCGTCTCACCGCCATGCGCTCACGGACCAAAGCCGACCTCCTGTCCACCCGGTGCGAACTGGAATCACGCCGGCTCGCCATCGTGGGTGATTCCGCCAAGGCGCAACTCGCCGCGCAGGAAGCCGATCTGGCACGGTTGCGCGCCACGCTCGAACTTCGAAGAGAGCAATTAGCCGCCACGAAGGTCCGCGCGGGCATAGACGGCGTGCTGCAGCGGCTTGGGGAGCGCGATACACTCCAAGTGGGCCAGCAGATCGTTGCCGGCGCCAATCTAGCCCGAGTCGCGAATCCGGCCCGACTCAAGGCGGAGATCAAGATCGTCGAGACCCAGGCCAAGGACATCCAGCACGGCCAGAAGGCGGAGGTTGACACCCGCAACGGCACAGTGCCGGGGCACGTGGTCCGCATTGACCCGGCCGTGATCAACGGCACCGTGACGGTGGACGTGGCGCTGGATGGCCCATTGCCCAAAGGAGCCCGTCCCGATCTCACTGTCGAAGGCACGATTGAACTGGAGCGGCTGGACGACGTGCTGTACGTGGGCAGGCCGGTGCACTACAGCTCAGCTGGTACCCTCGCCCTGTTCCGACTCTCTCCCGACGGCAACGGCGCCGTGCGCGTGCCTGTCAGCCTGGGTCGCGGTTCCGTCACGACCGTCGAAATCCGCGGCGGCCTCACTGTGGGCGACACCGTGATTCTCTCGGACATGTCGCAATGGGACGCGCATGACCGCATACGATTGAAGTGACCTTCCGCCTCGTCGAGACAAACGGGCAGATTCACGACCCACAACTGACAACTGACCACCGACCACTGACAACGGACAACTGACCAATGAACAACAACAATTCCCTGATCGCCCTCGAAGGCGTCACGAAAGTCTTCTACACTGATGAAGTCGAAACCCACGCGCTCTCGGGCGTGCATTTGCGAATCGATCGCGGCGAATACGTCTGCATCGCCGGCCCGTCCGGCTGCGGCAAGTCAACACTGCTCTCGATCCTCGGGTTGCTCGACACACCGACCGAAGGCCGTTACACGCTGAACGACCAGCCGGTTGCCGCGCTCGGCCACGCCGCACGCGCACGCATCCGCAACCGCGAAGTGGGTTTCATTTACCAGAGCTTCAATCTAATCGGCGATTTGACCGTGTACGAGAACGTGGACTTGCCGCTGACCTATCGGAAGCTGAACCCTGCGGAGCGCAAGCAGCGGGCCCAGGAAGCTTTGGAAAGGGTGGGGATGTCGCACCGCATGAAGCACTACCCGTCGCAACTTTCCGGTGGCCAGCAGCAGCGCGTGGCGGTGGCCCGCGCCCTGGGCGGCAAACCATCCATCCTGCTTGCGGACGAGCCGACCGGGAATCTTGACTCGAAGAACGGCGAGGCGGTGATGGAGTTGCTCCGCGATCTGCACCGCGAAGGCGCGACAATTTGCATGGTCACCCACGACCCGCGGTTCGCGCGGCACGCGGAGCGGACCGTGCACCTGTTTGATGGCCGCATCGTCGAGGACGACACAGCGGACCGGACGCAAACGGCCTCCGCCGCTGTTGACTGAGAAACTGTGCCCGCTTGGGGGCCTCCATGAACGACGTTCGCTTCGCCTTCCGCCAACTGCTCAAGTACCCCGGGTTTACCGCCGTGGCCGTGCTTACGTTGGCGCTCGGTATCGGCGCGAACACGGCTGTCTTCAGCGTGATCAACCGGGTGCTGCTCTTGCCGCTGCCGTTCAAAGACCCTGATCAACTGGTGTGGGTGCGGGCACAGGACCCCAAGAACAACATCCTGGACAACTCGGCGTCAGGGCCGGATTACCTGGCTTGGCGGCGGGACAGCGTGGCGTTCGAGCAACTCGGCGCCATGAACCTGCTGCACGAACTCAACCTTCGTGGGGCAGGCGAACCGGTCGCGATGAAAGGCGCCGTTGCCACCGCCAACTACTTCTCCACGTTTGGTTTCCGTTACACCCTGGGCAGCGGTTTCGTGGAGGAACACGACCGACCGGGCCACGAGCGCGTGGTGGTGTTCGGCCACCGGTTCTGGCAGCGGCAGTTCGGCGGCGACACCAACGTCCTGGGCAAGGCGATGATGGTTGACGACACCCCGCACGTCGTCGTCGGGGTTCTCGCGCCCGGCATCTCTTTTATCGAGGAGCTGGCGGACGCCTATGTGCCGGTCACCACCGCGCAACTGACAGATTCCTGGGGCCATAATCTGCAGGTCTTCGGTCGGCTCAAGCCAGGGGTGACCGTGCCGCAGGCCCGCGCAGAATTGAGCACGATCTCGCGGCGACGGGCGCAGGAGCTGGGGAATCCGGGCAGCGAGGATGCGGCGGTCTATTCTCTGCATGCACGGTTGGTGGAGGCGGCCCGGCCCGCCTTTATCATTCTCCACGCCGCGGTGGCTATGGTGCTGCTGATCGCCTGCGCCAACGTGGCGAACCTGCTGCTGGCGCGCGCCCAAGGACGCCGACGCGAACTCGCGATCCGCGCCGCGCTCGGAGGCAGCCGGGCCCAAATCATCCGGCAGTTGCTCACCGAAAGTCTGCTTCTGAGTCTGGCTGGTGCTGTCTTGGGCCTACTGCTCGCGTCCTCTGCGATTGGCCTGCTGCCGGCGTTGAGCCCCAAGATTCGCGGGATGAGCATCCCGTTCTTCGCCGAGATCAGCGTGGATCGGCATGTGCTCGGCTTCACGCTGCTGGTGGCAGTGGGGGCCGCGCTTGGCGCCGGCCTGTTTCCGGCGTTGCAAGCATCGAAGCTCAACCTCACCGAGGCGCTCCAAGATGCCGCCCGGGGCACGACCAGCCCGCGGCATCACAGTATGCTGCGGAGTCTGGTGATCGGCCAGACGGCGCTGTCGGTAGCGCTGCTCGTGGGCACGGTCTTGATGATCCGGAACTTCAACCGGCTCGCCCACGCGGACCCGGGTTTCGAACCGCGCAACCTGCTCTCGATGCGGATTAAGTTGCCGGCATCCCGATACGCGGACGAGAACGCGCGACGTCGCTTCCACACCGAAATGCTCCGGCGCGTGGAATCGCTCAGCTCGGTGGAGTCCGCCGCCCTCGTTAACGTGCTGACTATGGACACGGACAATGAGGAAAACACCTTCAGGATCGCTGGCGCTCCGCCGTTGCCAGCCGGGACCTACCAGGTCGCCGAGTGGCGGGTGGTCAGCCCCGGCTACTTTCAGACGATGCACATTCCTCTCCGGCGCGGTCGTTGGTTCACCGAACAAGACGAAGACAAGCCGCCCATCATCATCATCAATGAAGCGTTCGCACGGCAGTATTTCGGCGACGCCGACCCGTTGCATCACCGGCTTACCACCGCTGGCGCGCCCCAGCCGTGCGAGATTGTGGGCATTGCCGGCGACGAGAAATTCAACGGATTAGGAAATCCCAGCCCCCCGATCCTCTACCTGCCATTGACTCAATGCAGCCTGGCCTCCATGTCGCTGGTCGTCCGCACGCGGACCGATCCGCTTAGTCTGGCCAAACCCGTGCAAGAGACGATTTGGGCGATTGACTCCGCGCAACCGGTCTCCAAAGTGCGCTGCATGGAGGAGCTCGCGGCGAATTCCGTTTCCATCCAGCGATTTGTCGCCGTGCTCCTGACGGTGTTCGCGGGCGTGGCGGTCGTACTCTCCTCGATTGGGCTTTACGGTGTCCTGGCCTACGCCGTGAGCCAGCGCACTCACGAGATCGGGGTGCGCATGGCACTGGGCGCGCAGCAGCGACAAATTCTGCGCCTCGTGCGAGCGCGGGGCTGGAAGTTGGCGGGATGCGGTTTGGGCCTGGGATTGGTGGGCGCCCTGGCCCTGAGCTTTCTCCTCCAAAGCCTCCTCTTCGAAATGAGCGCCCAGGATCCGATAACGTTTCTCACCGCAATCGTGATCCTCGCTCTGACGGTGGCCGCCGCGTGCCACTTCCCCGCTAGGCGGGCAGCGAGGGTGGACCCAGTGGTCGCGCTGCGATGCGAATGAACTTTGCGCCATGCACGACCTCCGCTTCGCCTTTCGCCAATTGCGCAAGAGTCCCGGCTTCACCGCCGTGGCCGTGCTCACGCTCGCGCTCGGCATCGGCGCGAACACGGTGATCTTCAGCGTCATCAAGGCGGTCGTGCTCGAGCCGTTCCCATATCCGGCG
>JAXDCU010000052.1:0-5106 GCA_034677645.1 Verrucomicrobiia bacterium | reverse complement strand
TGCGCAACAAGAACGGCCGATCCCCCAGAGCCGTGATCAGCACGTCCAGTCGCCCATCGTTGTCGAAATCCAGGACGGCGTTGCCGCGCCCGTTGATCCTTTGGCGGAAAAAAGCGCCCCCTTTGCCGACGGCATCGGAGAATCTCGCCTGACCGCCGTTCTCAAGCAAGAGGCTGACCATGCCATCGAGGTTGAACGCGCTGCCGTTGGCCGCGCACAAGTCCAAGTCGGCATCGTTGTCGAAGTCGAGGAAGACTCCGCCCCAGGCCGGATATCTCTGTGTCAGGCGACCAAGTCCCGATGCCCACATGCGATCCTCGTAGATACCGGACGTCGACCGCATGTAGAGCGAACCATAGCCGAGCCGTGTCACGAACAAGTCCGTCAAACCGTCGCCGTTGGCGTCGCCAACAGCCGCGTTCATTGAGCCCGGCGCTTCGCCGATTGAGTTGAAGGCGACTCCTGTTTCCACGGCAATCTCGCGGAAGTGTCCCTTGCCGTCGTTTATCCAGAGCATGTTTGGCGTGTCGTCGTTGCACAAATACAGGTCAACGTCCCCGTCCCAGTCGCAGTCGAAAGCCGAGACTGACATGGCGCGCTGGTCGGGTCTGTAGAGCCCGGCGGACCGCGTGGCGTCCTCGAAAGTCCCATTGCCCCTGTTTCGATAGAATCGGTTGGGCTCGCCGTGGTAGGCAAGTGGACCGGGATACGCGCCAGGGTTCTGCTCGGACTCGCGCGCTGGTGTGTAGGTGAGGTAATTGGCTACGAACAAGTCGAGCCAGCCGTCGGCGTCCGCGTCCAGCCAGACCGCGGAAATCCCCGTGCCTTCGTCCCCGACGCCAGCACTTTGCGTCACGTCCTCGAAAGTCCCATTGCCATTGTTGCGATAGAGTGTGTTTCTCCCGATGCTGGCAATGTACAGATCGATCCAGCCGTCGTTGTCAAAATCGCCCGCGGCGGCGGCGCTATTGTAGCCGCTCCCTGCGACTCCAGCACCCGCGGTCGTATCGTCAAACGTGCCATCGCCTCGGTTGCGATAGAGGCGGTTTGGTTCGCGACGCGTGCCCGGTGGTGAAGACGTGACTCCATCAAGTGGCCCCCAATTCACCAGGTAGATGTCCATCAAGCCATCGTTGTCGTAGTCGAGCACCGCACCGCCAGCCCCGTTCGACAGCAGAATACTTGCGATCTTCTCGTTACAGAACTGGTGGACGAAGTCGATGCCGGCCTTCTTGGTCACGTCCTCGAACCAATCGCTTGGCGCCGTCGCGATTGTTGGCGTGGGGAGGCGCGGGTTGGATAATGTCTTGTCCGCGGCGGCCGGGTTCAGTGTGCAAACGAAGGCCGCGATCAGGATCGAGTGGTGCCGCGGTGCGGACGGTTTATTGCGCATAGCCATTGGGTTCGGGCAGCGACGAAGTCATGGTTTGACGGTATCATGACTTGCCGGTCTGTAAATGCGAGAGACGCCGGTCAACACCCGTTTCGATTTCTCGTAGCCGTCCGTCGATCGAAGATTGCCCATCTCAGGCCGGACAACAGAGCCGCGGATCACTCACATTGCTAAATCGTGCTTGCCGGGCGTGGGCACTTTCCCGGACCTTAGGCTCTCGGTGAACAGGAACGACCAGCCCGCCGAGCCGGCCAAGAACGCGGATATCGCGCCGTGTCTTTCGGTTGTGATACCGGTCTACAATGAGCAGGGTACTGTCGGACAGGTAGTGCGCTCGGTGTTGGCTCAGAGACCGGTCCGGGAGGTTATCGCCGTGGACGACGGTTCGAGCGACGAATCGTGGGCAGCCCTGCAAAGCTGCGCTTCGGCTGATCAACGCGTGCGACTTCTGCGGCACAGTCGGAATCAGGGGAAAGGCGCGGCGTTGAGGACGGCTTTCGCGCACGCGACCGCTCCGTATGTTCTGATTCAAGACGCCGACCTCGAATACGACCCTTGCGAGTATTACTTATTGTTGCGTCCGCTGTTGGCCGGAAAGGCCGATGCCGTGTTCGGGTCTCGTTTTTTGGGAGGGGGCGCGCATCGCGTGCTTTATTTCTGGCATGCCATTGGCAATCGGTTTCTCACGCTGCTCTCGAACATGTTCACCAACCTCAACCTGACCGACGTCGAGACTTGCTATAAAGCGTTCCGCCGCGAACTGCTCGACCGGCTCCAACTGCGCGAGTCCAACTTCGGCTGCGAGCTCGAAATCACCGCGCGCCTTAGCCAGTTGGGCGTGCGTCTCTACGAAGTGCCCGTGTCCTATCACGGACGCACCTACGCCGAAGGCAAGAAGGCCAGTTGGCGCGATGGGCTGAGCGCGCTCGCTTGCGTCGTGAAATACAATCTGTTTAGACGCATATGACGGCGCCCATCGAGCCAGCCGCGATCGGAAACTCATTCGAGTTTGACGCGTTGCGGGAGGCACTGAACTACCGCGGAGCCGTGGTTCGAGAGTTCGCGCCGCACCTGCGCGGTCGGGTTTTGGAGGTGGGCGCTGGCATCGGCCAGTTCACGGCGCTTCTGCGGCAGTCTCCGGGGGTGGAGCGACTGGTCGCGATTGAACCCGAGCGGCGTTTTTGCGAGCAATTGCGACAGTCGTGCCCCGGCCTTGAGGTCATCGAAGGCACGATTGATTTCGTGGATACCGCCGTCGAGTGGGACGCAGTGGTGTGCATCAACGTGCTCGAGCATATTGCGGAAGACGAGCGCGAACTGAGCACATACGCGCGCGCGCTCAAGCCGCGGCGGGGCGTGCTTTGCCTGTTTGTGCCGGCGGGACCGGGCATCTACGCTCCGATAGACCGAGAAGTTGGCCACAAGCGGCGTTATGTCCGTGCCGAGCTGAGGGGCAAGCTTGAACGAGCTCGTTTCCAGGTGCTGCGGCTGGACTATTTCAACAGCGTGGGGTACGTGCTTTGGTGGCTGAACTTCCGCGTCTTGCGCCAGCGGCACTTCAATCCCCGATCGGTGCGTCTGTTCGATCGGTTGATTCTCCCGTCGGTCCATGCTTTCGAGTCGCGGGTGCAACGCCCTCCTTTTGGTCAGAGCCTTATCGCGACCGCTCGCGCGCTTTGAGCCGACCTTGTGTTTGCGTACTTGGGCACTAATCGGACAATACGAGCAGCACGTATGGACCCGCCGAGACGACGCTTTTCGCCAGCGGACGAACAGCTTCGAGCACTGGCGTGGGCATGGCCGGAGGCAGGAGCAAGTAATCGATCCGTTCCTTGTGGAGCAATTCGACCAGCGCGGCGGGATCGGCGCGTCCTTCAAGCCAGTCCATGAACTGTGCCTGCTTGGTCGAGTAATTCGGCGTCAGAAACCAGTGCCCGACATAGACACGATGGCGTGTGTAAGCCGGAATCAGCGTGCCGATGTGAGGCGATGTGTAGACCGTCCCCGCCGGTTCCTGCCCAAGCCTGTCGATCGCGGTCATGATTGGCGCTGGCACCTGGTAGTCGAGCACTTGCCGAGCCGACCGCCACGTCACCGCCAAAGCCGATTGAAAGAGAATCACGGTCAGAAGAATCGACCTGATCCGGACGCCGCGATTCGGGTCCCGCGCACGCTGGAGGAGCTCGACGAAAACGCCCGCGGCAACTACACACAAAGGCAAGTGTAAATACGGCACAAAATGGTACCCATTGGTCATGGGCGACGTGTGCATGAGTATGACAGTGATGGTCCAAGCACCCACCTCAACCCGCGCGGGCGCTTGCGAGGCGAGCCATTGTCGCCAACCGCGCAGTGCCAACACACCAAGCCCGCCTAACGCGATCGGGTACCAGAAGACGGAGCGCGGATCGTCTCCCAGGACGCGCTGAGCCGTCAGACGGTAGACCGGGTCCTGGTTTTGCCAGAGCGACACGGCGCCCACAAACACCAGCGCCGGAACCATTGCCGCGCCGGCGCCTTTCAAGTAGGCCAACGATATCCCCGGCACGCCCAACACCCAACGCACAAGCGGCAGAAGAACAACCACGGCAATCACTACGAGCCCCGAATAGGGATGCACGTAGTACGTCGCGATAAAGGCCGCGGCGATTGTCACCCAGTCGCGCCAGCGCTGTGGTCCGATCGGCCTGAGCAGCGGGCGCAGCGCGATCAGCACGAGTGTGAATGCCGCCACCCAGAGCGGGTTGTTGAACGCGGCAAACGTGCTCCAGCCGAGGTCGTCCGACAACGCCTTGTACGTCACGGCCTGAAGCCAGCTCGGCGCCGCCTTGACAAGGAACCGGGCGACAAACTCGATACCGCCCGATAGACCAACCAACCACGTCGCGGCCAGCCGTTGGCGGGTGTTTGGCCAGAACGGTTCGAGAAACCACCAGAGCACGACAAAAAAGACGAAAAGCAGCGATATGCGGGCCAGTTCAAGCGCCCAGAACGGGTCTAGACCCGTCCAATGGCAAATCCGGCCAAGGAAGCTGAACAATGGGAGAACGTAGCGACCGCCTTGAGGTATCGTAGCGTACGGATTCGACAAAAACCAATCGCCGCTCTCGGCCGCCTGGCGAACGAACGCAACATAGGCGAACGAGTCAAGGGGATTGTAGCCCACGGGAGGAAGGACTTTGCCCTCCGGTTGCACCACGATGAGCGTGATCAGAAACGGGATAGCCCGCAGCGCCGCGACTAACGACGGGACAAGCCAGAACGACCACGGCGGGCAGCGACAAGCTCCGTTTGCTGGCATTGAACGTCGACCGCTATTCACTGCGTTCGCGGGCTGTCGAGCATCTTGGTGAGGCGGCTCATGATAATATCCTCAACACTGGCACGAAGCGGCCCATAGAAACCATAGTAGATGAGGGAAGAGTCGGCCTCGTAGCCGCCCTCATTCAGGATGCGCGCTGACGGAATGTAGCAGGGAACTTCATAGGCGTACCCGACGGTCCATGGATGAACGGCGGCAAAGAGGCGTTTCAGTTTGCGTGCGTAGTCGACGACCACTTCGCCGCCCATGAAAACGAATGTCAAATCGTCCCCAAACCGCACGACGGCCACCGGCAGTTTAACTGACTTTGGCAGTGGCTCGCCGGAGGCGAGCCGGCTCAGATACACACCAGCGCGGAACCAGATATAAACAACCCCGGGTTGGGCGGCCG
>JAXDCU010000051.1:0-5752 GCA_034677645.1 Verrucomicrobiia bacterium | reverse complement strand
GGCGGCCGGCTCGTTTGTCAGCCCGGATTACTTCCGAGCGATGGGCATCACGCTGCTGGCCGGGCGCACGTTTCAGCCGGGCGATGAGCGACTGCCCGTGCAACGAGTGGTGGTGAACCGAACGCTCGCCGAACGATGCTGGCCCGGACAGCAAGCGCTGGGACAGCGCATCCACGACCACACCGGTCGGGCCGAGTGGTCCGCAGAGGTTGTTGGCATCGTGGAAAGCACCCGGCAGCAGCGAGCCGACCAAGTGCCCAAGTCCGAGATCTACTGGCCCTATGCGGTTAATCCGTGGCACGGCGCGTATCTCGTCGTCCGCGCGACTGGGAATCCCAAGTTGTTGGTGCCGGCGCTTCGCGGTGCCGTTGCGGCTTTGGACCCGAGTCTGCCACTGACGGACATCCAGACAATGGGCGAGGTCTTGAATCGCGCCACCCATGGCCGACGGTTCCTCATCACTCTGATCGCCCTGTTTGGCGGACTAATTCTGAGCCTGGCGATGTCGGGCATCTACGGAATGGTCTGCTACCAGGTCGCCCAGCGAACCCGCGAGATTGGCATCCGCATGGCGCTCGGCGCGGGCCGCGACCAGGTCTTCCGCCTCGTGCTCGGACAAACGCTGCGTCTGCTCGGCGTTGGCCTCGGCCTCGGTCTGGCGTCTGCAATCGGCGGCGCATCCATCACCCGCAGCCTGCTGTATCTGACGAGCGCATCGAATGTCCTCTACCTCGGTTTGGGAATTTGCCTCGTGTTCGCGGCGACTCTGGCCGCCGCGCTGGTTCCGGCTTGGCGGGCGGCGAAAGTGAATCCTGTGGTGGCGCTGAGATATGAATAATAGGATTTCACATTTGCGATTTGCCGAGTCCGCTGCTTCAGCTCTGAATCGGTTATAGAACCTCCTTTCCTGAACACAGACACGGTCCACCTTCCACTCCAATCGCAAATCGCAAATCCAAAATCGCAAATCATGCACGACCTCCGCTTCGCCTTCCGCCAATTGCTCAAGAGTCCCGGTTTCACCGCCGTGACCGTGCTCACGCTCGCGCTGGGGATCGGGTTGAACACGGCGATCTTCAGCCTCGCCAATCCGATTCTGTTTCGCCCGTTGCCCGTCCGCGATCCAAGTCGGCTGGTGTATCTCAACCAGATGAATCCCGGCCGAGGATTTGACGAGAACTCTCATTACAACATTGCTTATCCCGATTACCTGGACTGGCGGGCGCAGAACCGTGTCTTCGAGGATGTTGGCGTGTACCAGAGCGCGTCGTGGACCGTCACGGGTCAGGGCGATCCACAGCGGGTGCGTGGCGCGACGGTTTCCGCCACACTGTTTTCCGTGCTGGGCATCGCACCGTCGCTGGGCCGGACTTTTCTCGAAGGGGAAGACGGTCCGGCGGCCGAACCGGTCGTGTTACTGGGTTATGGTTATTGGCAACGAAGCTTTGGCGGAGATACAAACGTGATCACCCAAAGCCTCAACCTGAACGCACGCAGCCGCGCGATTGTGGGCGTGATGCCGCCCGGATTCAGATTTCCAAACGAGGCGGATATCTGGGTGCCTTTGGTTGTCGCCACTCCAGAGCAATTGCGGGGCGCCCATTCTTATGAGGGCATTGCCCGTCTGAAACCAGGCGTCACGCTCGAACAGGCACGGTCCGATTTGACTCGCATCAGCCGGATACTCGAAGCGGAACATCGCGACAAGAACGCCGGTGTGTCCGCGGTGGTGCGTCCGTTGCGTGAGGAATTGGTGCAGGGGATGGTCTTCGTGTGCTGGTTGCTGCTCGGCGCCGTGGGTTTTGTTCTGGCAGTGGCCTGCGCGAACGTGGCGAACTTGTCGCTGTCCCGCGCGTTGAACCGGCAGCGGGAATGGGCAATCCGATTGTCCCTGGGGTCCTCGCGTTGGCGTTTGACCAGGTTGGTTCTGGCGGAGAGCGCTCTACTGGCCATTGCGGGGGGCGGGTTGGGGCTTGTGTCCTCGCAATGGTTCTTGTCATTGGCCCTGGCACTCGTCCCCGAGGAGATACCTTTCTGGCTCGATTTCAGCCTGGATTGTCGCGTGCTGCTCTTCACGCTCGGCGCGGTCATCATGAGTTGCCTGTTATCCGGGCTGGCCCCCGCGTGGCAAGCTTCGCGCACGGACCCGATCGAGAACCTCCGCTCAGGAAGCCCTAGCGCCGGTGACAAACCGCGACGCCTGCGCTTGCGCGGAATGTTGGTGGCGACGGAAGTGGCCCTGGCCGTTCTGTTGCTGGGAGGAACCCTCCTGATGGCGCGGACATTCTGGAATCTCCAGCAAGCCGATCCAGGATTCAATCCGCGCGACGTCCTGGCTTTCTCCGTGACCTTGTGGCAGAACAGATTCGCCGAGTCGGCCCGCAGGATCACCTTTTTCCAGGAATTGCGAAATCGATTGGCCGAACTCCCGGGAGCGAAAACCGCTGCCGCTGTAGTCAACTTGCCCATGGCCGGCGAAAACTGGAGTCAAGCCTTCCGCCTCGAAGCCCGGCCCGAGCCATCGTCCAGCCAGCGGCCTAGCGCCAATATGCGGATCGTCACCCCGGGTTATTTCAGAACCATGGAAATCCCACTGCTTCGCGGCCGCGATTTCGACGAAACGGACCAGCCCAACAGTCCGCCGGTGGTCATCATTGATGAGACCTTTGCCCGAGTTCATTTCCCCAACGAAAACCCGCTTGGCCGGCGGCTGAAGCTCTACTTTATCAGCGATAATTGGTGGGAGATTGTGGGCGTGACGGGTGAAATCAACCACTACGGACTCCCGGCGCAAGCCAGGCCGGGATTGTATTTTCCTCTCACCCAGTTCCCGCCTTGGAGCATGAGCTTTGTGTTGAAGACCGGGCCGTCAGGCGCGCCGAGTCTGCTGGCTGCCGCGCAGAAAAAGGTCCGCGAACTCGACGGCGAAGTTCTCGTGGCCTCGCCCCTGCTCATGCAAGACCTGGTATCTCGATCCTTCTGGGAAAAACGATTCACCGGCCAACTGTTCGGCGCCTTTGCGCTGCTCGCGCTGGTCCTGGCCTCCGTGGGGATCGCCGCGATGGTCAGCTACGCCGTCTCGCAACGCACCCACGAAATTGGCGTGCGCCTGGCGTTGGGCGCAACAAAGCGCGAGGTCGTTCGCTTCGTGCTGAAAGACGGATTCCGACTGGCTCTCGTCGGCATCGGGATCGGCCTGATGGCGAGCTGGGGTTTGCTGCGCGTTTTTCAGAGCGAACTCTACGGCGTCAGCGCCAGCGATCCTCGCCATTACCTGCTCCTCGCGTTGTCGCTGGGCACCGTGGCTCTCACCGCCTGCTACGTGCCAGCCCGGCGGGCAGCCAAGGTCGATCCCATGACCGCGCTCAGGCACGAGTAAAAGGGGATAGAACTTTGACGACCCCAAAATGCAAAGTGGCAAATGAACGACCTCAGAATTGCCCTGCGCCAGTTCCTCAAGAATCCAGGCTTCACCTCCGTCGCGGACGTGACTCTCGCCTTGGGCATCGGCGCGAACACAGCGGTCTTCAGCCTCATCAATTGGGCACTCCTCCTGCCGCTGCCATTCAAGGACCCTGAACGACTGGTGTGGGTACGGGCGATTGTACCGGGACGCGTCCAAGGCCGTGTCCTCCGAATCGGCGAGGGCGTTCACCCATTCTAGGGCTTCCTCCGCCATCACGGCGAGTTCGGCGGGCGTGTAGGCGCGGTCGAAAGTGAACGTGACCGAGCCGCCCGCCTTCGCCAACGTCAGTGCGCCGCTGGCTCGTGGGGATCGATCGAACGGCTTCGGCGGTCAAGCGAGACTGGCTAACTTGGGCTAGCGCTGGTTCAGGTAGTACAGCAGGGCACCGAACAGAGCTGAAACGAGAATACCGAAGAGGACGGCAACGCGCTGGACGCGCCGGCGGTGCCGGCGATTGCTGCGACCCATGCCGGGTAGCAGATAATACCGGTGATCGCCTCGGTTCTTCCGTGCTCCAAACATCGACATAGCCGCCCGCACCGACACCGACCGGTGATTCTCCAGATCGACATCGGCAACCGCACGGCTGCGATAGACTGTGGCTTTGTCTCTGATCAAACAAGCCTGAAAAACGGCTTGGCCTTACATAAGGCCGCTTCTAGCATCCGGTAAATGTCGCCCGTTAGCCGGCCAGACGATACCGCTGCTCCCGAGGAGCAACCGCTGGTGTCGATGGTTGGTATCTCGAAAAGTTTTGGCGCCACGCAGGTTCTCAGGCGCGTTGACCTTGAAGTCCGGCCGGGCGAAGTGATCGTCCTCGCCGGTGAAAACGGGGCTGGCAAGAGCACACTCATCAAGATTCTGGGCGGGGTTCACACTGAATTCGAGGGTCGGATTCTTCTGCGTGGTCGTGAAGTAAAACCCAGGTCGCCAATCGAGGCGGCGGCTCTCGGTGTGGCTGTTATTCACCAGGAACTCTCTCTGGTCCCATCCATGAGCGTGGCTGACAACATTTTCCTGGGCCGTTCATTGACCCGTGCGGGGCTTGTCAGAAATCGTGAACAGCGTCGCCTTGCCCGAGAGCTTCTCGACCAACTCGGCATCGACATCGACGTTGACGCACGCGTCGAGGATTTGTCACTCGCCCAACAACAGCTCACGGAGATCGCAAAGGCGCTTGCTCGCAACGCCCGCGTGATCGTCATGGACGAACCCACATCCGCCCTCAACGCGCCTGAGGTCGAGAGACTGTTCGGCATCGTGCGCGACCTCAAGAATCGAGGCTGCGGAATTGTGTATATCACTCACAAGATGGAGGAAATACAGCGCGTCGCTGACAGGATTACGGTGCTGCGCGATGGCGAGCATGTTGGCACCGCGCCAGCAGCCCAACTGCCGCCAGCGCGCCTGATCAATTGGCTCGTTGGGCGCCAAATGGACGAGCAGTTCCCGCGACACGGCGCCCAACGCGGCCCTGAACGATTGCGCCTTGAACGGTTCTCGGTGGTCGGCAGGAGTGATGCCGCGCGTCCAGCCGTTGATAGCGTCAGCCTCTCGGTTCACTCTGGCGAGATTCTGGGTTTGGGCGGATTGCAGGGGTCCGGCGCCAGCGAATTGCTTCTCGGTCTTTTCGGCGGTTACGGCACGAGAGTGACCGGGAATGCCTGGATCGACGGCGCGTCTTTGCGGGTTTCCTCGCCATCGGCAGCCATTGCTCAGGGCATAGCGCTACTAACAAACGACCGCAAAGCGACGGGGCTGGTCCTGTCGCTCTCCGTCATTGCCAACGCCACTCTCGCCGGCTTGGGTCGGCTTTCGCCATTGGGCTGGAGACGGCCTGCCATCGAGAGGTCCGTGACGGCTAAACAGTGCGAGAGCGTCTCACTCAAGGCGGCTTCCCTGGACATGGAGGTTGGCTGGTTATCTGGCGGCAATCAGCAGAAGGTGGCGCTAGCCAAATGGCTTCAGACCGAGCCGCGACTGTTGCTACTGGACGAGCCAACCCGCGGTATTGACATCGGCGCCAAGCGCGAGGTCTACCAACTCATGGATGCACTGACAAAACAAGGAATCGCGATCATGCTCATCACATCCGAATTGCCTGAGCTGCTTGCAATGAGCGATAGGATCGTGGTACTGCATCGAGGCCGCATTACCGCGGAACTCGGACGCTCCCAGGCGAGCCCCGAACGCGTGCTGGCCGCTGCCATGGGCCGCGCGAGCGCTTAGTGGTCATGAACGCAAATCCGGTGACGTTCGTTGCGCCCAATTTGGCCTGCGGCGAGG
>JAXDCU010000050.1:0-6010 GCA_034677645.1 Verrucomicrobiia bacterium | reverse complement strand
AGCGGGATCGCCCACGGCGCTCATTTGGGCGGCATGGCAGCGGGCTTGGCTTACGCGCATTTCTTTGTCTATGGCCGCAAGTTCAGTTTCGGTGCGCGACGCGCTCGCCGTGGAGTTCGCGATCGTGAGCTGGTTAGTGCCCGCGCTTCCGCGTCGAAGCATCGGCTGAACCGTTCATCGAGAGTGCTCGAAGACCTCCCGCCGACGGAGTTTATTAGCAAGGAGGTCGATCCTATCCTTGACAAGATCAGCCAGCAAGGAATCCAGAGCCTCACGGAAAGGGAACGCCGTATTCTCGAACTAGCCCGCAGAAAGATGGACCGGCGATGATCGCTCGTTATTCCCGTCCCGCCATGCGGGACATCTGGTCGGAACAACACAAACTCGAAGTCTGGCTCCAGATCGAATTGTTGGCCGCGGAGGCGCTGACGAAGTCCGGCGTGGTGCCGCGTCAGGACTACAGAATCCTCAAGGCCCGCGCCGCATTTGATCTCGAACGCTGCAAGGAGCTGGAGAAAACCCTCAATCACGACGTCATCGCGTTTACGACGTGCGTTGCCGAGCGCGTCAATCACAGCGCCAGCCGTTGGTTGCATTTCGGACTAACAAGCAGCGACATACTCGACACCGCTCTGGCGGTCCAATTGACCAGGTCGGCGGACCTTCTCATTGCTGACGTGCGTGAACTCAGGCAGGCGATCGGGCGCCGTGCCCGCGAACATCGGGACACCCCATGCATTGGACGCAGCCACGGCATCCATGCGGAGCCAACCACATTCGGCCTGAAGCTCGCTCTCATGTACGACGAGTTCGGCCGCGCGTCGCGACGGCTGGAAATGGTAAAGCATACCGTCGCCGTCGGCAAGATATCGGGTGCTGTTGGAACTAATGCGCATCTCTCACCCCAAATCGAGGCCAGAGTCTGCCGCAAACTCGGTCTTCGACCTGCCCCAATCTCGACTCAAATCGTCCAGCGCGATCTGCACGCTGAATTCATGTTGGCGCTCGCATTGGTGGCGGCCAGCGTCGAGCGTTGGGCAACCGAGTTCCGGCACCTGCAAAGAACCGAGGTGCTCGAAGTCGAGGAATACTTCGCTCGAGGCCAGAAAGGATCGAGCGCAATGCCTCACAAGCGAAACCCAATCACCGGCGAACGCCTGTCAGGACTCGCTCGTGTCATTCGCGGAAATGCCCTGGCGGCTCTCGAGAATGTCGCTCTGTGGCATGAGCGCGATATTAGCCACAGCTCGGTCGAACGTATCATTCTCCCCGATGCGTGCATGTTGCTGGATTACATGCTGGCCACCCTGACCAATCTGACCGGCAATCTTCTGGTCTATCCCGAGAACATGAGGCGAAACCTGGACCTGTCGCTCGGGATGTGGCATTCGCAGTCAGTTCTGCTGGCGCTGATCCGTAAGGGACTTACGCGCGAACAAGCCTACGAATTGGTGCAGCGCGTCGCCATGGAGACCTGGGCGGCCAAGCATGCTGGACACAGCGACGCGGATTTCCTCGCTCAACTGAAACGGAACCCTGACGTCACGCGTTACTTGACGCCGCGCGAGTTGGATAAGCTTTGCTCGATCAAATCACATTTCCGTTACGTCGAACGCCGGTTTCGCAATCTCGGCCTCTGAGAGAGGTGTCGGCCGCCTCTGCTCCCCATGAACCAGCAAAACAACCACCACGAAGCGCACGATGACCACGGAGGTTCCTATTAGCTCTTCCTCGGTGGTCTTCGCGGCCTTCGTGGTTAAGCATCTGGTTCATGGACCCAAAGCGCGTTCTCTGGAACGTGGAGGCTCACCATGAACCGCGACGGTCAACGTGAAACGCACAACGCCGGACTTTTAGATTTCCACCTTGAATTCCTGTCCCGGTTTCAGCGAGCTGGCAAACGCCGCCAGGAGCAGCGGGATTTGCTCGAGGTCACGCAGACTGACGAGCTCGACCGGCGAGTGCATGTAACGATTGGGCAGGCTGACCAACGCGCTAGGGATTCCTCCGCGCGTCCAGAAGATCACGTCGGTGTCGGTACCACTGCTGGCTGACATTGCCTCGTGCTGGAGTTTGATCTTCTCCTTGCGCGCCACGGCCTCCAGTCGCGCCACGACTTGCGAATGATTGCATCCGCCGTGGGTCAGTGTGGGGCCCTTGCCGATCTTTACATCGCCGTGCAGTGGTTGGCTGACCGTTGGGTAGTCGGTCGCGTGAGTAACATCGACAACCAACGCGACATCCGGCTTGAGCGAGTATGCGATCTGGCGCGCTCCATACAAGCCCACCTCTTCCATGATGTTTGAGACAGCGCACACTTCGGCACTGAGCTTGTGTTTGCCGTCTTTTAACAGGCGCAGCGTCTCGGCGACGGCGAACGTGCCAATCCGGTTGTCGAAACCACGCGCAATGGCAAGATCGCCGCGTAATAGCTCAAAGGAATCAGACAGTGTAACGGGGTTTCCAATCTGCACCAGCTTGTGGGCTTCCCGCCGGTCGCGTGCCCCGATGTCGATGAAAAGGTCTCCGATTTCAGGAAGCTTTCGGTCTTTGTCTTGTTTGGTCAGATGTGGAGCGACGTTGCCGATCACGCCCCGGACCGGTCCGTCAGCCGCGTGCACCAGCACGCGTTGCGCCTTTGCGACAACCGGATCAACGCCGCCCAGCTTTCGAACGTAGAGGAATCCGTCCTTGTCAATGTAGTTCACCGCAAGCGCGATCTCGTCCGCGTGCGCTGAGAGCATCAGGCGTGGCGTGCCTCCCTCGTTGAGGACCGCCACGCAATTGCCGTATGCGTCAGAGTAGGTCCGGTCGGCGTACTGCCGCGCGTAGTCCAGCCACACTCGCTGTCCGCGGACCTCGTTGCCGGAAGGGCTGGGGGTGTCGACCAACGTATTGAGAAACTGGAGCGATTTATCACGCATGCAAAGAGTAAGCCGCAAACGTTCAAACCGGAAAAGGGAAAATTTGAGCTTCAAGATGGCTTCAATTTCCGGTCATATCGGACCCGTGCGCTCGAGCTTGCTCAAGAATGTTACTCGCATTGCCGTCAAGGTGGGGACGGGCGTGCTGACCGACAGCCGCAAGCGTCCAGATTTCCTCCAGATGGTCCAATTGGCCGCCCAACTCGCGGAACAGCGCCGCGCTGGAAGAGAGGTCGTTCTGATCACATCAGGCGCGGTCGGCGCTGGCATGGGTGTTCTCGGGTATGAGCGCAGACCTAGTAGATTGGCCGAACTGCAGGCATGCGCCGCGGTGGGGCAATCGCGTCTCATGGCCACATACGAGGAAATCTTCGGGAAACTCGACATCCGAGTCGCCCAGGTCCTTCTCACTCACGATGATCTGGAACATCACGAACGTCACCTCAACGCGCGGAACACGCTTGTCACATTGCTGGACCGCGGCGTGGTCCCGATCGTCAACGAGAACGACGCCGTTTCGTTCACCGAAATCAAGGTTGGCGACAACGACACGCTCTCGGCGCTAGTCGCCTGTCTCTTGCCCGCCGACCTTCTGGTGATCCTCACGACAGCGGAAGGCCTCTATGAGGACTATGGCGCACCAGGGGCCAGACTGGTTCCGCTAGTCGAGAGAATCGACACCAACACGGAACGTCTTGCTCGCGATACCAATAGCTCAACCGCGGTCGGGGGCATGGTGTCAAAACTGGAGGCCGCCCGCATTGTAATGCGCGCCGGCATTCCAATGGTAATCGCATCGGGACGCAAACCGGATGCACTCGCGCGTGTCATGGCCGGGGAGTTGGAGGGCACGCTCTTCGTGCCCCAGCGGAACAAACTCAAGGGCCGCAAACGCTGGATCGCGTTCTTTCATCATCCCAAGGGCACGTTGGTGGTCGACGAGGGCGCACGCGAGGCAGTGCGTGAAAAGGGCAAGAGCCTGCTCCAGCCAGGGATCGTTCGCTGTGATGGCGAGTTTGGAGCCGGGGACGTCGTCCGCATCTGCGACGCTGACGGCACCGAGTTTGCCCGTGGGATTGTGGTATGTGATGCCTCGGTAGTGCGCAAGGAGCAGGCGGGACCAACTGAGCTTGTGCATCGCGACAACCTGGTCATCCTGTGAAACGCACCTCCATCAATACACTGCTTGCCGTCATAACGCGTCTGCGCGGCCCCCACGGCTGTCCGTGGGATCGCAAGCAAGACCATCGCTCTCTCCGGTACCACTCCGTCGAGGAGGTGTACGAGTTGATCGATGCAATCGAGGCCGGCAACGATGACGCAATCGAAGAGGAGTTGGGGGATCTGTTGCTCCACGTGCTCCTGCACTGCCAAATGGCCAGCGAAAGGAACGCATTCGACTTCGACCGCGTCGCTCGCCGCCTCGCTCAGAAGCTGATTCGCCGACATCCGCACGTCTTCGGCACGGCCAAAGTCCAGTCCGCGTCCGCGGTCCTCGCGCAGTGGGATCGGATCAAGGCCGCCGAAAACAAGGGTGGCCGCGCTGCTAGGAGATCAGCCTTGGACGGCATCCCACGGCACTTCCCGGCAGTGCTTCGCGCTCAGAAGCTCTGGAAGAAGGCGACAAACTCTGGCCTCGCCAGGCCTAAGGCAGTGTCGGATCGGCTGATTGGCGGGCGCGGCGCGCCGAAGCTCTCTTCCATAACACGACGGGCGATCGGGTCGTTGTTATTCGAGTTGGTTGGCCTGTGCCACGCGCATGATTGGCTGGCGGAGGAGCTTCTTCTGGCGGAAACCAAACGCCGCGAACGAACTTGGCGCCAATTCGAGCGCAGAAACAGGTCCGGCCGAGCCAAACCGCGTTCCCTGACGCTTTAGGTGAGCTTGCGAGGATACAATCGAGGTGCTCAAGCGCTCCAAACAAAACCTTAACTCCCCATGAATTCCCCGGCTTTGTCAAACGCAGGTCGCCGACCTCCAAAGCATCTCACGGCCGGGCACGAGAATTCCGTGTCGACCGACGCCGCAAGGACCTGGCTGGCGCTTGGCATCATGTCTGGGACGAGCATTGACAGTGTTGACTGCGCACTGTGTGCGGTGTCCAAAAGCGTCATTCGACTCCGGCGCCACTGGCAGGTTATGTTCCCAAGCTCGCTTCGAAAGAGGCTGTACGCGGCTGCGTGCGGCGACGCCAAGAGCTGGGAGTTGGCTCAACTCCATCACGATCTTGGTCGGTTCTATGTCCGAGCCGTCCAGGCGGGTCTGGGAGAAGACCTGCCGGTTGTGGTGGGCTTGCACGGTCAGACGGTCTTTCATCGACCTTGCCGTCGGTCTCCAGCCACGCTCCAGCTTGGCGAGTCGGCATGGCTGGTCGAGGCCCTGCGAGTCCCAGTGATAAGCAACTTCCGCGCGGCGGACCTCGCCGCGGGCGGGCAGGGGGCGCCTTTGGCAACGCTGTTCCACCGGGTGGCTTTCGGCGTGCCCGGTCGAGTAGTCTGCGTCAACAATCTTGGCGGCATCAGCAACGTCACCATGATCAATTGGCGGACCAGGGGTGCGCCCCGCATTCTGGCGTTCGACACTGGCCCAGCTAACATGCTGATGGACACTGCCATGCGGCACTTCACTGGCGGGCGTCTCGCGTACGACCGAGATGGGGCGTGGGCAGCGCGCGGGCGGGTCAACCAAGACCTGCTCTCCAGATGGCTCCGGCACCAGTTCTTCCATGCCAAGCCACCCAAGAGCACAGGACGCGAGATGTTTGGCGACGTGTTCTGGCGCGGGGCAATCCGGGAAATGGAAGCGCGCGGTCTGTCACGTTTCGATGTTCTGGCAACTCTAACCGAGTTCACCGCTCAATCGATTGCGTTGAACTACGAACTACATCTCAGCGACATTCCAGATCGAGTTGTCCTGGCGGGCGGCGGCGCCGCCAACGAGACACTGGTGAGCCGGATAGCGGCAGGTCTGCGCACCCTCAGATGTGATTTGGAACTCGTTGTGAGCGAAGCTGTTGGTTGGCCTTTGCAGGCAGTCGAGCCGGCCGCATTTGCCCTGCTCGACGGGTACCGAATGCGTCACCTTCC
>JAXDCU010000049.1:0-6120 GCA_034677645.1 Verrucomicrobiia bacterium | reverse complement strand
CATTCCCCGGTAGGGCGAGGCTCCAGCCGAGCCGCTCACAGCCTGTGCGGTATATCGCGGCCCGGCTCCGCGGGAGCGTCGCCCTACCGCAAGGTTCATGGCCCCAAAGCGTGTTCACAGGAACAAGAAGCCTTTCCATGAACCGGCAAAACAACCACCACAATGCGCACGATGACCACGGAGGTTCCTATCAGCTCTTCCTCGGTGGTCTTCGTGGACTTCGTGGTTAAGCATCCGGTTCAAGGCCCCAAAGCGCGTCCTCTGGAACGTGGAGGCTCCCCATGAACCTCCCCATGAACCTTGCTTTACCGCGTAAACGCGGGACTCTGGCAGGCCGCCGATCTGCATAGTCCACGGCGTTGTCCGGCTCGCGACCGGTCAGAGTTCCGCCTTCAGGCGGCTTCGTTGTGGACCAGACCGCACGGTTCATGGTCCCAATGCGCTGCAAAAAGAGAAATCTCCGTTCCCATGAACTGGTTATGCGTTCGTGGTTCGCCTCCGTCCGCTAGACTGGCATCGATGTAATGCCCTCCGCCGCCGGCCGCCGATTTCGCGAAGCGCCCTGGTCGCCTGTCTAAGCGGTCAGCGTTACCGTCAACATTTCTCCTTCTTCAAGCACAACTGCCTGATCGAAGCGAATAAGGGCCTTACCGTCCTTGAGTTGAAAAACTGCGCCCAGCCGTTTTCGCGCCATGACAACCACGACTTTTCTCGGTGAGCAATCCCCAACCAGACCCAGCGCGAGACTGCGCAGCCGGAGCTTGCCCATCCGAATGATCACTTTGGCGCGATGACGCTTGCTCCCCGCTTGCTGGTCGAACGTCCCCCATCCTTCCGCTGAGGTAAAGGCGCATCGGAAGTCCTCGGGGTTCAGTCGCGGCGTGAAACCGATGTGACCTTGCGGTCCATGGTGCTCGAATCCGCACGCGGCCAGGTAGACCCCGTAGGCTGCCATGGCGCGCGCGTAGTGGTCGCCGCACTCGACCTCGTTCCATGGGTTGCGACGCGATGCATGATAGCGGTCGTGGATTGCGCGGGCGATTGCCAAGCCTTCGAGCAACATCCCCTCGCCGATGCAGTGCCAGGCTACCTGGTACTCGAACCCGGTCATGCACTCGTTGAAGTAGTAGTCATAGCCCTCCTTGACCCGCTTCGCTTCGCCGCGGGGCCAGGTGCACATCAACAGCCCGGCTTCACCGGCGGCGGCATACCATCGCCCAGCCGGATACGCTACTCGGTACGTGCCGACGTCTGGGGTGAAATTGTAGCGCCACAGCGATCTGAGAGCCGACTTCACATGCGATTCACTGAGGATGCGTCCAAGGCCGACTTGCCACGCCCAACTGTCTCCAAGCACCTGGTCGATCTCGCAGCCGTCATACGAGCCGACGGTCTTCGCGTGGCTTGGGTTCGCGTGCTGAACATAGTACTCGCCATTGAACAATCGCTCGTCGATAAGCTGACGGCCGCTGTCGAAAATGCGGCGGCACTTTCGGGCAAAATCGCTGTCGCCCATCTCACGAGCCATTTCCTCGCCGGCGCGCAGAGCCGCCAGGTAAAGCCCGCTCAACCAAGCGACCTGCCCGTGCCAGTCGGCATCGAGCGTGTTATGCTGCGGGCCGTCGAGAATGCCGTCCTGGCCCTCGTCTTTGCCGATGAGAAACTCGATTGATTGCTTCACGCGCGGCCAAATGCGCCGCAGAAAAGCGTCGTCGGCGCTCATCTGATGCTCGCGAAAGACTCTGAGAATACAGCCGGCTTGGCCGTCCACCGCCCAATGATCGTTGTGCTCGGCGCGGAACCGGATGCGGCCGGTCGTGGCGTCAAAGCCGGCGCTGTAATCGGCCAGCGCCCTCGCGCTGCGCTCAAGCTCGGGGAATAGGTGGGCCATCGCTTGCGCATAGTGCCAGACGTGCGTGCACGTGCCCGCGCAACACCCAACTCCTTCCCAGGCGTAGAAGCGGCCGTTCCCAAGCCAGAAACAGGTGTTTGTAGCCAAATGCGATGTTGGCGCCATTGTCCTGTCCAAAAACCAGCGCGGCAGAGTCGAGTCGTACCATGTTTGGCGCCATCGCCGGGTCTGCTCGACCAGGCGCGACATTTCCGCGACAACGTAATTGGCCACCGCGCGCGCGCCGGTGAAACGCACGCCATAGTGTCGGCCCATGTGATTACCCAGTTTGTCTATCCTGAGGTTTGGGAAATGCCAGACTATGACGAAAGTGACTTTGTCGCTGCCGCCGGCTTTCAGCCTCAAGCGCCGACCCAAAGAACCGATCAGTCGCTCGTCAAAAGGCGCCGAGACGCTGTCAACTGAACCGCCGGCGAAGGCCGCCCATGGCAAGCCCGATTCCGACAACGTGCTCGCGCCAAAGTCAGGCGCATGCCCTGGATTCTCAAGCGGGTCATCGTCCACTCGCAGTCGCTCTTGTGCTTGTTCGCCAGATCGGGTTGAAGTCCGTGGCGTCCGTCTTTGCGCGCCCGACCGTGGCAGCACCAATCCCATTGAGCCGAAATCCGAGCGCTCATTCAGCGGCGAGAGTGGGGGGCGCGGCTGGTCGGTCAGGACGATCTCGTCAACGCCAATGTTGCCCCAGCCACCGCGTTCTTGGTCGACGATCTCTAGCTCGGCGCGCCTGCCTGCCCAGCGCCGCACATCCCAATTGCGCGGTCCAAGACGATTGTCGTTCTGGCCAGTGGCGGACAACACAGTTTCACCGTCGATCAACAGGTTCATGCAGGTCTTGCCCGCCTGCGCGCCCCCGCCGATCAGGAATGTAATGTAGTCGCGCTCAATAACAAACGGCGCGCTTCGCAGTCTGCCAATCGCGGAATCCTTTTCCTCTACGTTCGAGCCGGGCGCTGACGCGTGTGAATTGACCAGGCGTTTTCCGCGCGCCCCAACATCGCCTTGATATGATGGGACTAACGCCACCGCCACCGGCCCAGCCCCAAAAGCGGAGCCTGTGTTCGTCCAGCGTTCGTAAGCCTCGCGCTCGAAATCATCCAGCACAATGTCAGGCCGCTCGGTCTCGCGACTCACCGACGGCAGCGCGTCGGCGGAGCATTCGAGCATGGTAAAAGAGCCGTGCCGCAGTATTCGATTCCGTCGGATGCCCGCACTCTCACTCGCTGATCTCATGCACACGGCGTTCTCGATCCACCCCGCCAGCTCGATGTCAACGCTGGACTTGCTGGTATTGTTGATTGTGAATTCAAGCACGATGGCGGGAAGCGACGAGTCCGCCGCGTTCAGTGGTATGAAAGGCGAGAACGCCTCGAGTGTTACGCTCACCGGCGAGGCTGGGTCGCGATAGGTCACGGCGCCAATGGGGTACTCCCCACAAAACTCGATATCGCGCCACCCAGTGTGGTCCAATCGGCGTGTCTGAGTTTCGCCCGCGGCCGTCACCTTCATCGCGAAGCCCTGGTTGAGCGGCGAAGCAGGTTCCGGTGGATGCGCGTAGTGGCGGTCCGACGTTCCGGCGGTGAGGTTAAAAACGTCCCAGCGCCAAAGCCGGCCGTCGCCGCCGAGGTACACTTGACCACTGCAGATGCCTCCAACTGGCATTCCGATCAGACGCGATTCGGGCCACCTGTAAACCGTGGGTGTGCCGCGCGCGAATAACGACTTCACCCAGTCGGGATGCAGCCTCTTGTCGGCGGGCACCAGCCGTTCGAAATCCTCGCGCGCAAAAGGCCCAGCCATTACTGGTATTTGCCCAGCCGCGATCCCAGCGACCACCAGACCGGCTGATTCGACAAAGCGCCTCCGGCTCAACACCGATGACTGGCAATCATGACTTTGTCCGGGGCGGGTGGCACGGGGATCAATACCGCCGCTCGCTGTCGTCTCCTTGCGGCTCTCGTTCTCGTTTGGCGGTTGCACGGGCGTCAGCATGCACGGCGATGGGCGGGCTGGCGAGCCGCAAGACAATGGTGGCGCTTTTAGCTTGCGTTTGTTCGGGAGCTGAACTTCGTTGGGCACATGAACGGAATCGGCGCCGTACTCGCGCGGCGGCTCATGGCTCGGCGTGCAGGAAGCGGGGCGATCGTCCTGATGGCGCTGGTCGTGGCGCGCGCGGCCGGCTCGGCCCTGGAGATGCGCTCAACCAACAACCACGGATGGCTGCGCATAGCCTCGGAAGGCCTCAGCAATCAGGTCCATACGATCGAGTACTCGACATCATTCACGAACTGGACACCGGTAGCCGTGGTCCACGATGGACCGTTTGAGTTTGCGGACCCCGCATCGGGCGTTCTGCCACACCGCTTTTACAGACTGGTCTCGCGCTCAAAGAAGACGACCGACGATGGCAAGAACCTTGTCGGGTTCCCGACCGATCCGTTTCTGTCGCAGGCCGAGAATCCCGATGACGTGCGTTGGATCAAGTTCGCGATCTTGCTTTCGGACACGAACAAGGTCTGGTTCCAGGACAGTTCGAAATACCTGTTTCATTACGATTTTGCGTCACTGCGACTCGCCCCATTCAAAGGCATGAACCGCTCACAGTTCGATGCCGCGACGCTCTATCGGTCAAATCAGATCGCGGTGCTTGGAGCAGTGCTTTGCCCGCCCGGCAACTCCGCTGAACTTGGCATTCAGTTTGTCGGCTGGGACCCGTATCCGTCGAGCGAACTGGTAGCCTGGTATCACCTGGTCAGGTCCGCGATATTCGGCGCCGCATCGGCAAGTGCCTACTACATGCCGATGCCGGAACAGGCCGGCATTGCCGAAGCTGACCGTCTTTACCTCGAAGAGCACGGTGCCCTCATCAGTCGGGTCGAGCGTTGGCTTGCTGGCGATGCCTGTTATTCGCAAGGCTGGGCATTGGGGCGCCTGGTCTTCGTAACTGCTTCTGAGATAGTCGCGGCTTACTCCGACGGACGCTTGAAACCTGAAGACATCCTGCTCACTGACGGAGTGCCGCCTGAAGTGCCTTACGTCGCGGGCATCATCTCGCTCGTGCCAGCCACGCCCAATTCACACGTCGCCATCCTGGCCAGGTCCTATGGCGTGCCGTTCGTCTATCAGGTCCGCCCCGAAGATCGCGCCCGCGCCGTCGCACTCGCTGGTCAGGACGTGCTCCTCCGTCTTGACGTCATCGGCCGCTATTGCAAGACAACGCTTGCCGCAGTCAGTCCGGACCTCGACCCGACTCTGCGCGCTGAGTTGCTCGCTTTGAAAGCACTTGGGACAATCGCGCTCACTCCGAAAGCGCCGTTTGGCGCAATCGCCGCCGACGCAACCGGGCTCACTCCCGCCGACACCAAGTACTTTGGCGGCAAGGCCGCTAACTACGGTCTTCTCCACCGTGTTATCCCGGCCAATTCGGAGCCGGCAATCGCCTTCTCGTTCGACCTCTGGGACGCATTTCTCGATCAGGAGCTGCCGGGCTACGGGCGGACGCTCCGACAGGAAATACAGCTCCGCACACAGGACTACGTCTATCCCCCGGACGTTGCTTCCGCGCAACTGACTTTGGCCGGCATACGCGCGCTGATCCGAGACGCGGCGCGCTTCAACCCCGCCCAGCAAGAGGCCGTGCTCTCGGCTCTGGCCGTGTTCGACCCGCTCCGAAAAGTCCGCTTCCGGAGCTCGACCAACGTGGAAGACAGCGAACAGTTCACCGGCGCCGGCCTTTACGACAGTTACAGCGGTTGTCCGGCGGACGACTTGGATGGCGACACAGCGGGCCCTTGCCGCTGCGACGCCGACGAATCCAACGAGCGCGGCGTGTTCCGCGCCATGCAGCGTGTCTACGCGAGCTTCTACAACGACAACGCTTGGCTCGAAAGGCTTCGATTTCGCGTCAATGAGAATGACGTGGGCATGGCCGTGCTGGCGCATCACAGCTTCCCAGACGAGTGCGAGCTGGCAAACGGCGTGGCCACCGTCAAGTTCAGCAAATCGTACACGTACAAGTCCTACGATGGCGAGCTGGCCACGCAGCTTGGCGCCGTGTCGGTAGCCAATCCCGTGGATGGAAGCCTGCCCGAGCTTGTCGGTTTCTCCGGCTTCAGCTACAGCGGGTCGGCGGTGGCGCCCTACTTGAGCCACGTGCAATACTCGAATCTGGTCCCTTTGGGCGCGCATGTGATGACGTGGCAGAACGACTA
>JAXDCU010000048.1:0-2847 GCA_034677645.1 Verrucomicrobiia bacterium | reverse complement strand
CCACGTGACCGAACTGTCCTGGACCAAGCGAATCGCGAAACCGAGTGACGTCCTCAAGCAAGGGGACGAGATCGAGGCTGTGGTGCTCGGCATTAACCGCGAGGAGCAGAAGATATCGCTCGGCATCCGCCAGCTCACATCGAACCCGTGGGAGCAGGCCGAAATCAATTACCCCAAAGCTAGTCGCGTCAAAGGCAAGATTCGCAACCTCACCAGCTACGGCGCGTTTCTCGAGCTTGAGGAGGGTTTGGACGGCATGATCCACGTTTCGGACCTTTCCTGGACCCGGAAGATCAACCACCCGTCAGAGGTGCTCAAGAAGGGGGAAGAGGTGGAGGCAGTGGTGTTGGAAGTGGACAAAATCAACCAGCGGATTTCGCTCGGCATCAAACAGCTCAGCGAGGACCCGTGGGAGAACATTGACAAGTATTACCGGGTAGGCGACCTCGTCACGGGCAAGGTCACCAAACTGGCCAGTTTCGGCGCTTTCGTCGGACTCCAGCACGACATCGACGGCCTCGTTCACATCTCGCAGGTCAGCGAAGAACGGGTCGAGAAGATCAAGAGCGTGTTGTCGGTCGGACAGGAGGTCACGGCTCGTGTCATCAAAATCGATCGCGGCGAACGCCGGATCGGTCTCTCAATCAAGGCCGCCAACTACTCGACCGAGCAACTCAAGGCTGAGCAAGCGTTGCTCGACCAGCTTAAGCCAGGCGAGGACCTCGTGGCTCTCCAGCATGCCTTCGATGCCGCCGACGAAGCGCGCCAAGCCGAAGAAGCCAAACAGACGGACAAGTAGAAACTTGCCCGCCGCTGAGCGACGGTGACGGAGTGTTAGGGCGCGCGGACTTCGCGCGTGCGGCCCGCTTTTACACCCAGCCACGGCACTTGTAAAGCCACCAGCCAACCCGCTCGTGTAGATACACAGCCAATTGCTGGAATCCGCCCAGACCCGGCGCGACTGGAATCTTCGGCGGCTGTTCGAAAACCGCCATTCCCTGGAAATCGCACGCGACGCACGTGACGTCCAAGCCCAGCTTTCGGAATACGCCCTCAGCCCGTTTCATGTGGCTGGCCGAAGTGACCAACAACAGCCGGCGCCAACCGTACTGGCTCGCCAGCGCTTGCACGCGTTCAGCTTCACCACGCGTGTTTGCGCACTTGTCGAGCACGATCACCGGCACTTTCGCCAGACCCCACGCAGTCAGCCACCGCTTGATCAGTCCACCTTCCGGTTCCTCTCTTCCCTTAACCCCCTGAATGCCTCCGCCCAGCACCAGTACGCGGGCCTTGCCGCGACGGACAAGCTCGACCGCCGTCACGGCACGATCCGCCGCCATCGAAAGGTCGAATCCGAGCGGATCGTTCGTCGATACAGTCAAGATGCCACCCAGCATCACCACGGCATCCGCCGGCGCAACTTCGGTCAAACCGCCCCGAGCGTATTGGCGCTCGAGTCCGGCCAGTAGATGCGCGGGTATCCGTGTGCCTCCAATCAGGTAGATCAGCAATGCCAGAATCCCGGGACCCGCGGCCCGCCGCCATTCCCTGCAGAACAGACGCCAGCCAGTCAGAAGCAACAGGATCACCCAAAACAGTCCCAGAGGTTCCGTCAGCGGCGTCAACAGTTTGGTCATACGCTTTGCCCAAGTCAGTGTGCCCCTGGCAAGAACATGAAGTAGAGCCTGCCAGGATCGAGCCGAGGCCACTCGACACCCAAATCGATCTTCACACCGCGAGTTTCGGCTTTCCCGAATAGCCTCAAGAACCGGAAGAAATCGACCGGTGGGCGGAATTGAACTACGTTCGCCCGATCGACGCCTGCCAGCTTGCGCGCGCGCGCCGCGGCTGCTTTGAAGTTCCCGACTTCATCCACGAATCCCAGGTCGAACGCCTGCTTGCCCGAGAACACACGTCCGTCCGCGTATTGTTCCCAGTCGTCGTCCAAGCCGCGGCCTTCGGACTTGTTTAGTTCATTCGCGCGCTGTCGTCCCTTAGCCACAACGCGCTTGAACCTTTTGAAGGTCTCTTCCACCAGCGCCTGCAGCATCTTCCGCTCCTCGGGGTCTATTTGCTCGTCCGCTCGGTCTGGACTCATCATGTCCTTGAACCGTCCGCTCTTGTAGACTTCCGGGCGAACGCCCACCTTGTTCATGAGACCGCGATAGTTGTAGCCGTGCATGATGACTCCGATGCTGCCCGTGAGAGTCAGTTCATGGGCAACAATCCACCGGCAAGGCGCGGCAACGTAGTACGCCCCAGACGCTCCCAACGAACCCATCGATGCAACAACAGGTTTGCTTGTCTTGTCCTGGAACTCTTCAACCAGCCTGCTGATCTCATCAGAAGCCAGTACCTCGCCTCCTGGTGAGTCGATGCGGAGCAAGACAGCCTTGACTCTCTTGTCCCGTTCGGCTCGCTTGAGCTGGTGTCGCACCAGTTCGACCATGTCAAAGTCATCCCCACCCCAGTAGCTGCCCCCAATTACGCCCTCGACATCCACAACAGCCAACTTGTCCATCGCGTGATTGTTCTCGATTACAACCTCTCTCAAGTCCGGCCCGGATTCTTCCCCATCAAGACCGCCAAGGCTGCTCAGAGTCGACACCGCCCGGTACAAGGCTAAAGCGCCAATGAGTATCAGCACCGCCAGAAAACCAATGCCCAGGATTATCCAGAATCGACCTCCCCGCCGTCCGCTCCGCGCTGGTGGCGATGCCGCGCAAGGCACTGTGAGCCGCGGCGGCGCGTTCACTCCGGGCGTCAGCGGCGTGGATGAGGTTGCCTGTGGCTGTTGTTGGTCGGGAGAGTCGCTGGGTTGCATTCTTGAAATGTGCGTGGTCTATA
>JAXDCU010000047.1:0-2930 GCA_034677645.1 Verrucomicrobiia bacterium | reverse complement strand
CAGCAAGAGGATGTAGCCATGTTCCAAAACATGTTGCTCGTCCGCAGAAATGTTGCGGCGTTTTGATTTGCTCATGCCGCAAGCATAAAAAAGTGGAGAGAGGATGTCCCGAAAAAAATGCTAACTTCTTCTGTCGCAACTCGCCCCACCGATGAAAGGCCGCGACCTACGAGGCGGCGAGGCGAAGAACTGCGACGCACACAGCAATGGAGGGGCTGAGCCGCTCGGGCGGCTTCCGCGCAAGGCAAGCGCAGCACGGCCGGTGGAAGGTTTTCGGAATTGCGCGTCGCAGTCGCGGAGTGCGCCCCTGCTACTGAGTGCGGGTGGCCGATGAAGAGCCGCCGTCGCGCTTGTGTGAGAGGAGCCAGTCGTAAAGCTTGGGATTGCTGTATGTTTCGGTCCAGGCGTCGTGGCCAGCCTCTGGATAGATGGTGAGCTCGACCTGGCGCGAGCCGAAGCGTTTGAGCGCATCGACCATGCGGCGCGATTCCTCCACACTGACAACCGGGTCTTTTGCGCCGTGAAAGGCCCAGACGTGAAGAGTTCTGAGAGCTTCAGCACGGTTCCCACTGGCGAGGAGGATTCTGACGGGGTCTCCGCCGCCGCAGATAGGGGCGATTGCGGCGAAACGGTCGGGGTACGTCGTGCCGAGACTCCATGTGCCGTAGCCGCCCATGCTCAGGCCGGTCAGATACACGCGCGTCCTGTCCACAGGTAGCTGTTCTGACAAATCGTCAAGCAATGCGATGAGCGCGTCGTTCGACCAAGTCTCGGCCGTCGGGCACTGAGGAGACACGACAATGAACGGGAGGTCGGGTTTGGTCCGCAGGATTTTGGGAGGCCCGTGCTTTGACACCAGCCAGAGGTCGCTGCCGCGCTCGCCCGCGCCGTGGAGGAAGAGCAGTAGCGGCCATATCTTCTCCGGGTGCGATGGGGATTCGGGTGGCATGAACAGGAGATAATCGAGGCGTACGGTGCGGGTAATGTGCTTTGTGAAACTCCGGGCCTGTTGATTGGGGTCCGGTTTGATTTCCTGGGTCATGGAAGTCGGCGTCACACATGCCACGGCGAGGCAGGCAACGAGGAGTGAAGCATGGAGCTGCATGGTTGAATCAAATGAGGATCGGAGTTAACGGATGCTAGTCTGTGTCGGGGTATGAGCCGAGCACTTTTACGAACACGCAGTGCTCGGCAAGCTGGGAAATGGCCCGGGCCACTCGGCGGTCTTGGGCGTGTCCGTCGATATCGACGAAGAAATAATATTGCCAGGCTTTGCGTTTGCTCGGACGCGATTCGATCTTTGTCATGTTGATACCGTAGCGTCGGAGAGGCGACAGAGCGCTGTAGAGCGCGCCCACCCTGTCGGCGATGCAGAACATGATACTGGTACGGTCGTGGCCGCCGGGCGGGCCACACTGGCGTCCGAGCACGAGGAATCTGGTGGCGTTTCCTGGGCTGTCCTGCACGTCATGTTCGAGAACTGGCAGGCCATACTTCTCCGCCGCCAGCAAGCCGGCGATGGCGGCGGCGCGCTTGTCACCGGCGGCCAGCTCAGCGGATCTTGCGTTCGACGAGGTCTCGACAATCTCGGCCGCGGCGAGGTTTTTTTGGATGTATCCGCGGCATTGGGCCAGGGTCTGAGGGTGTATGTAGAGTTTTCGGATTCCGCGGCGGTCTGCGCGGCTCAGCAAGCAATGCTGCACTGGCAGCACAATTTGTGACACGATCTTTAGGTCACTGTCGATGAACATGTCCAACGTGTGCGTGACAACACCTTCGGTTGAATTCTCGATTGGCACCACGCCGAAATCGGCGCGGCGTTTTGACACCTCGTGGAAGACGTCGGCGATGGTCTTGAGAGGCACGTAGCGCAGACTTGTGCCGAAGCGCTTGAGAGCCGCCTGATGCGTAAAAGTCGCCTCCGGTCCAAGGTAGGCAATCGCCATCGGCTTCTCGACAGCAAGCGCACATGACATGATCTCGCGATAGATGGCTCGCAGCGCCTCGGAAGTGAGCGGCCCTTTGTTCAATCGGCAGACGCGATCGAGCACGGCGCGCTCCCGGTATGGGGCGTAGACTTCTTCGCCCCCTTTTCGCTTGAGCTTGCCGATTTCGAGTACGTGGTGCGTGCGTTGGTTGAGCAACTGGAGGATTGCGGCATCAAGGCGATCAATGGTCTTGCGATGTTGAACCATGCTCATGATTTGGGCACCTATGCGTTGGAAGGTCCGGGCACGGCTTGACTGGCGCCCGCTGTTGGATTGTCAGATGGGAGTGGGGTGCCGTTCTCGGGCGCGGATGTAGCTGGGGCGGATGCGGCAGCGGGGTCTGACTGTGGGGATGCCTGAGCGGGGTCTCGTTGCTGAGCGGCGGGTTTTTGGGTCTGGAGGGCGAGCTGATCGGGCGGGACTGTGGCCAGACCGGGCTCGACCGTGACGAGGCCTGGGGGACGTTCGAGAGGCAAGCGGCGGAGCTCATCGGCACCGGGCAGGCTGGTCAGGTCAGTCAGACCAAAGTACTCGAGAAACGTCTTAGTCGTGACATACGTCATGGGGCGGCCCGGGGCATCGACGCGGCCGGCTGGCTCAACCAGGCCGCGTTCGAGGAGGGTTTGCATGACTCCGTCGACGGACACGCCGCGGATCAGCTCGATTTCGGCGCGTGTGATTGGTTGGCGATAAGCTATGATGGACAGCGTCTCAAGGGCGGGTTGCGAGAGGCGGGGCGGCCTGAGGCGTTCGCCTGTCAGAGCGCGGAGCCAGGGCGCGTAATCGGGGAGTGTGGCGAATTGCCATCCGCCGGCGACACAGACTAGTCGGTAGCTGTGGCCAGTCGCGGCCGTTTCTTCAGCGAGGTTTCGCAGGGCCGAGTCGAGTTATTCGGTTTTCACCGTGCGCCACGCGCGCGCGGTGGGTTCCGCGGAGGGTTCA
>JAXDCU010000046.1:0-6569 GCA_034677645.1 Verrucomicrobiia bacterium | reverse complement strand
GGCTTCGTTGCTCGCTCCTCACAGACCTCTGGCGGGTATGCTCGTCGCTCCCGCCTCGCCTGCGCCCAAAATCCCTAGCCGCGAACGTCACCGTATTTGCGTTCATGACCACTTAGCCATGCGGATTCCTCGAGCACGCACGGCTGCGCTCACTTGGCGTCTCGCCCCGGAACCGCCAGCCGCTGCCAGTGGGGCGTGATCGCCTGCAGCGCCGCGGGCACGTCGCCGGCAAGTCCTTGCAGCACACCCGCGCAGGCGCCGTCCGCGTTGCAGAGGAAGGCAAGGTCAGCACGCTCGGTCAACTCGAGGTCGAGTCCATCGGTCTTGACTCGTTTGAGCCCGCCCGCCGCGAAGGCGGCAACGCGGCCATCGTGCGCAAAGCGGATCGCCACTAGGCCGAGGGCATCGACCTCAACCGCATGGCCCTGCCACGTGAACGTCTCGCGGACCTGATCGCCTGCCGCATCGCGGGACCCCGCCGCGCGGATGCAGGTGCCGTCCGTCAGCGAGGCCAATACGTCCACGGGCGGCAGCGGATGCGTAGGGTTGTTTCGGTTCCAACCCGTAACGCGCGGCACCGACGACTCGCCCAGCCAGGCTTTCACCGTGGTCGCGCAGCTTTCCTCATCCGTACAACGACGCACCTTGTCGCCCAGCCACTGGGCCGTCTTCAGCGGATGCGCCTCGCTGTCGCAGGTCCACTCGCCGACCTGGAAGATCGCCGTCTTTCCCAAGCTCGCGCGACCGAAGAACTCCAGCTCGGGCTGACCGCAGAACTCGGGGCGGTAGAGCACCAGGGCGCGGTAGCGCTGCGGGCCCAGGCAGATGTAGCCTTCATCGTCGAGCCGCGGTGCGGAGCAGCCCACCAGGCTCGATGGGAACAAATCCGTCGGATAACCCGCGGCGCAGAGCGAGGAGGCGATCTCCAACCCGACCCGGTTGTGCGACCTGCCCGCCCAGTTCATGGCATTGGCATGTCCGAAGATCACAGCCACCGGACAATCCAGTGGCGCACGGGTGATGAAGTCGAGCATGCGCAGCCGCGTCATGGCCGCCGTCATTCCGCTGTCCAGGAGCAGTGTCTCCCGCTCGCCGAGCTTGAGGTCCGGCCGCGGATAGAGCGGATGAACGTTGAGCCGGCCGCCGCTCAGCACCCCCTGCCAGAACTCGCGCAGGTACGGCTGGGTCTCTCGATCGTAGTACTGGTTGTACCAAAGCGGGTAACCCCAGCGCTTGGCGAGGGACGTGCGGCACGGATAGGGAGTCTGCTCGTCGGTCTGTCCGATGTCGCGCGTGGCCTCCCACCAGGAGAGGCCGTTCTTGCGAAACTCCTGAGCACCCGGGTAGGGCCACCAGGTCGCGTGGGTGACGATGAAGGTTTCCTTGCCAAAGACCGCTTTGCCAGTTCGGTAATAGTCGTCTTCGATAGCCACGTTGCGCCGGCGGCCCATCGCGCCATAAAGGTTGATGGCGGCCTGCCGCTCACGCTCGCGTCCATTCTCGCCGGCGCACATGAGCAGCGTGTCACGCACAAGGTCGCGGCCCGAGCCCTCGGCATACGCCCGGGCCATGGCGGTGGAGTACCAGTAACGGTCGTGCTTTGGGTTGCCCGTGGGGTCCGGAGGAAAGCCCCACTCGTCCTTCATGATGCCGGCCAGGGGCAGATCGGCGTACTGTTGAATGATGCCGCGCTGGAACTCGATCAGGTGGGGAGCGAAAACGTCGGGCGTGAGGTAGGTGTGCGAGGCGATCACGCACGCGCTGCGCCCAGGTTGCCCCGGCACGCACACAGTCAGCTTGCGCGGGCCTTCGGCGGTCGCCACGCCCTCCGCTGTGATGTCCCGCACGGTTGCCGGATCGATGCCGTCACGGTCGCGGACGAACGAGTAGACGCGCACTAGGCGCGTCGCCAGGCACTCGTACCGGGGCAGGTTGCCGTTCATGTGATCGGCGGTGTCAACGCCTTGAAAGACCGCCTCCGCCGGTTTGTCGTCCGCGAAATTGAGGAAGCGGAGCGTTAGCTCCTCCTGTTGCTCATCGGGATGTTTGGCCCGGAACGCCTGTCGAGCCAACCGGATATCCAGTTCCAGGGCCACCATCAGCCCGCGCGTCGCCGCGTACCGCGCGGCTTTGTCGGCCTGTTGATGCGCCCGCGGCTCGACCACCTCGATCCGGCGGCAGGCGGTGGACAACAGTGTGTAGGGCGAGCGCTCAGCCGCCGCATCCAGGAACGACTTGTACCCTTCGAGCTCCAGCTCCCTTTGTGTCCAGAACCATGCGCCGATGACCGGAGGCCATTGGCCGCGATCCGGACGACACGGTGTTTCCGCAGCGTTCACACGGAGGGTAAGAATCGCCAGACAAATCGGAAATGCGTGTTTCATAGTGATGACCGGTTCGGGCCCGGCTGACGCGAAAACACACGCTCGACCACAGCGCCCCACCCGCATGTATTACCTGATTGCGCCGTTGGGGTTGAACCCGGGCCAGGGCTGCCCGGGTCGGTGCTGCGCCGCGCTGTACTACTATAGTCGGGATTGTTCGCAGGCTGCGATAGAATCTTCATGCGGCAAGACTGATGAGTTTATCGGTGTCGGCCTTGCGCGGATGGTAGGCGGCCGCCCAGCAGCCCCGAAGGCCGACCAAACCTCTGCCAAGCGACGATTCTGCTCCGTTTCGCCTTGAATGGTGACACCTGCCCGGACACACTCGAGCGACGTCGAAAAAGCAAATGCCTATAAGTTAAGGTCGATTCGGATGCCACACTCAGGGCTCCACCGGCATCAGGGCGCAGGCCGCGTTCGGCCCGTTCCCCTCTTGTACCGCGCCGGCCAGCGCGCCGTGGCTGTTGACAGATGCGGCTTGGCTGACAATCCATCCAGGCGGGCATTGGGCAACGAGGTTCAGATCGAGGACTTGCCATTGGCCCTCAATCCTCTTCCACATGCACGCCCGCCAGACATCAGCCGCATTCTGCGCGGCGCCATAGACGCAACCGTCCTCCGTGATCACCGTTGCATTGCTTTGTTTTCCACCCAGTGTCCCCAGGTCCACAAGCCCGGTCGAGGAGCTCCAGTGGCCGGCGTGGTAAAGAGTGTCAGTGACGCCGAAGCTTCCCACTGCTTCGCCTTGGTTGTTGACCGCGTACAAATATCCCCGCTTGCCGGCGAGCGTGCCGACCTGGATCAGTTTCCATGAACCGGCCTCGTTGCGCCACATGATGGGTTGCTGGGGCGTGTTCTGGCCGGTGTCGGAGTATCCAACGATGAACTGGCCCGACTCGCTGATTCCGTATGCCCCCGCCCAGGCAGCACCGGTCAGACTCCCCACGTCCGTCGGATTACCCCAGCTCGATCCGCTCCGCGTCCACAGCACCGCATGGTAGTTGCCCCATGTGTCCGTGCGGCACCGGCCGACGATCTGGTTAGCATCGTTGATCCCGTAAGCCTCAGACCCTTGATAAGCGGACGTTCCACCATTCAGCCGCGGAAGAGGGCTTTTCTGGCCGTCCGCGTAAACAAACGCCAAATACCTGGCATAGCCCGAGTAGTCTCCGATGTCAGCGAGGCCGACTACGACGCCGTTGTTGTTTATGTCCCTACTCCAGCTCTGCAATTCAGACGGAATCTTCCCGAGGTCAACCATACCGGAGCCATCCCAGATCACCGCTCGAGTATCGCGCCCCTGCGGTCCAGGATCGATGTATCCGCAGCAGACGCCGCTGTCCGAGATGGCGTTGGCTATCGATGAGCCCCCCTCAGGAGGAGCCGCGAACCGTTGCACATCCACGTCGCTATGAGCTGGGACAAACATCGTCCGGTAGAATTGCCAGCCGGCCTCCGCGGGCAGCGACACACGCGCTTCAAACCACCCGTCCTCCAGCTCGACAGGCTCCATCCCGGCCAGGACATCCCACGGCCCGTGGCAGCTTGCGCTTGCCTCCAGCCACGGAGCGAGCTCCTCCGGCGTGCGTGTTGTGAACACAAGCTGGTTTCCCTCGGCCTTGCGGTGGAGCTGAAGGTCCGCGTCCTGCCCAAGTAGGCATGCCACCGCGGGTCCGAGAACACAAATGCTCCAAGCTACCATCGCCGACCGAGCGAGTGAGTTGCCGATGCGATGTCCCTTGTTCATGATGAATGAGAGTGAGCCGAATCTCCGACTCGGTCAAGTTGGAGGTGTGGACACAAACACTGGAGCGCGCATCCCAGTCAGTGGCAATTGTCAGATGACGGATCGTGTCTCGTCCCACATTCACTTGACACCATGCCCGACGCGGAGACCGACATCGGAATGCGGGAGTCCTCTCGCGCCTCGGACTGGCGCATCTCAACGGCCTTCGTGCTCCCCAACAACGCCAGGCTCGCCCTCGCCTCGCTTGCAACTTCCGCGGCTGACCAGGTGTGAGGGGGTCTGTGAACGACAGCTCACTTCCGTCGCCCGTGAACAGCGGACCGGGCGTCCAATTGCCTGCGATGTCGGCGGACGTGAAGACGAGATAGGTGTGGTCGACCTTGCCGTTCCAACGCAGAGTCACGCTCCCTTCCGAGATGGCAATGGCGACACCGGGCAGGAGCATCGTTTTCAGGAGGAGGGGGTCGATGCGTTCGGTGTCTGAGGCTGCGAGACTGCCGTTTTGGAGAAAGTGCAGGTTCATGAACGAGACACGGAGTTGTGGGAGGGCTGACCACTCATTCGCGATCATTAGGTGACCGCAGTTGACAGCCTCTCCGCAGACGGCGCATTGAGTCACGCAATCCGCCTCGTAGGGGATGCGGTACTGTCCGCTTTGATCGGGGCCAATTGGCAGCTTTTGTATGCGGTCGTGGAACCGCCAGGCCAACGCGACGCCGTCAAAGACGCCGTCGCCATCGCTGTCCGGGCGGTCAGGGCGCGTGCCGAAGTGGCTTTCCTCGCCGTCGAGCAAGCCGTCACTGTCGGTATCGCCGGGCCAAATCACCAGGTGCGATGTGCCGTCGCCATGGAGTGCGATGTCGAGGAGGAGTGGCGTGATGCGTTCGGTGGGCGCCTCGGCTGGGGCCCAGGCAAAACCGCCGTGACGCATGAAGTGCAGCGCGAGATACGACACAGGGACGGTGATCCGCTCGCGCGGGTTCACGATGTCAAGCCAGCCCATGTTCACATCCAGACCGCAAACGCCGCACTTGACCAAAACGCGGAGCGGATGCTCCCCTTCAGCCAGGCCCGGATGATCGAGGTGACGGAGGCGGGCAAGGTGATCTACAAGACCGAGCACAACACCGTAGGCCGATTCCCCGAACCGGGGGACGAGGAACTGCTGGCCGGGCCGGCGCGGAATTTCCAGGTGTTCGATCCCTTGGATTTCCTGGCGGCCTGTCCGCCGTAGCTCGCAGAGGGAAGGCGGAAGGTGACGCAGCACCCACTTTTGCCCTGGCGGGCTACGGTGGGCAGGCATCCCCGATCCGGGCAGCCACTTGGTGCGTTACTACGGGTGGTATTCGAACCTGCGCCGAGGCTTCGGCAGGCAGGCAAGACTCGCGGCCAGCGGACCCAACGGCAACCGGCGGCGGAGGAGAGGTCGGTGAAGGGCTGAGGCTCAGGACGAGGAGAACCTGTGGAGCGGCGGCGTCGCGCGCGAGGCGGGGCATCCGCTCGACGGTGAACTGCACCCTGGACGGCCAGCGCCAACACCGTTTCCAGCCGCTGTGGTGCCCTGAGCGGCCTTGCTGGAGGCTACGACCGCCTTTCGGGGCTGGCGGGCGGCCGCCCAGCAGCCCCGAAGGCCGACCAAACCTCTGCCAAGCGACGATCCCGCTCCGTTTCGCCTGGAATGGCCACCCCCAGCCAGGCACACTCCAGCCACGTCGAAAAAGCAAATGCCTATAAGTCGATTCGGATGCCACACTCAGGGCTCCACCGGCATCAGGGCGCAGACCGCCGATGGAAGCCTTGTCCGCGCGCTGGCAGACCACCCAGAAATTGCGCAGGGAATTGCGTTCTCCCCAACGGGAGAACGCGTTCGTACAGTGAGCGCTGACAAAGCAGCCCAGGTGTGGCGCATAAGTGAAGCCTGTTCTCAAGCCCACGAGCGACCAGGGGAGCAGTTTCCCGGCGCATCTGTTGCGCGGCGGCAGACAAGTCTGTCCAAGCACGGGCGACCCGTTCACTCGCCTTGATGCCTGGACCCGTCGACCACGGCGTTGTCTGTGATCTCCGTGTCTCACCTGTTGATTGGCGCCGTAGAGCGATGATCAGCAGCGTACCATTCATCTGGGTCTAATTGCTTCTTGCGCGATAGAATCGCGCTGGCGACGGAGGCGAGTTTGTGTCGGTGATCGTGATGCTTTCGGCGGAGGGCACCAAGCTGGTCAGCAGTGTCCAGTCACTCAAGTTCGTCGATGTCAGCAATTCCAGGACATGCCCCGTTGTCACCTTGATGTCGAGTCGCACATCGCCCTCTTCGAGCAGGCGGATCGATTCAAAACGAGGGGGCAACAGCGGAGGTGTTGTCTTGACGTTAAGCGTGACCGTGGCCACATCGCTGTACACCGTGCCGTCCCAAACCTTGTAGGTAAACTGGTCATTCCCAG
>JAXDCU010000045.1:0-2999 GCA_034677645.1 Verrucomicrobiia bacterium | reverse complement strand
CGTACTCAGGCAACAGGTCGGTATAGCCGTGAGTGTGGTCATTAGGCGTCCGCGGGTCGGTCAGACGCGAATCGTTGCCGAGGATCGCGTTGGTCGCCCCGGTCCCGGTGTTGACCAGCGCCGCCGTGCCGAGAGCTAGCGTCGTCACTCCGCTGGGGTTGTCCACTACCAGCACCTCGCCCGGTGTCAGTCCATCGGTGGTCAGGTCGCCGACGTCGGAGGCGCCGTCCTCCCCGTCGGCCCCTGCGGGGCCGGCCGCCCCTGCGGGGCCGGTTGGCCCGCGATTGATGATGGTGGCGGCGAGCGCTGTGTTTCGCCGCGCCGTTATGAGGATGGTCGAGATAGCCATGGTTAGGAAGATGCTGGGGTTGTGCGGTTGACGAGGGTGAGTTTGACGGGTTCGGACCAGTAATCGGCGCCGTCAGGGTCGGTGATCCGCACGTCATAATAGTATGTGCGTGCGGTGTATTCGGCGTCGCCGGTGTCGATGGTCGCGGTGGCTTTTCCGTCCGCGATGGTCATGGAAGGCTCCGCGATGGCTGCCCCGCCGATGGTTTTTGCGATCCGGCAGGCGGCCTGATAGGTGCCGTCCAGCGTGATCGGATCGCCGTTTTCGTCGTTGACGCTGACCTCGATGTCGTAGGTCTCGCCCCAAGTAATTGAGTCTGTTTTCATGGTTATTCGGTAGATTCAAGACGCCCAACAAGGCATCGCATCCGACATCATCCAGCGTCGGAGTTTGTTTTTGATTTCGGTGCGCCATCCGCTGGCTGATGCGGATGGATTGGATCGTTCGGTGGACTGGTGGAGCGCCCCGCCCGGTCCGCGAGGGCGGGACTCGAAACCGCGACTTTCGGCGACGCATCGCCAACCCGCTGCCGCTGCGGCACATCGTAGGTCCGGCCTACGGGGCGCTCCATTTGATCCCGCCTGTCCGCACAGACGCTGTCGTAGGGTCTCGGGTCATCATTCATGGCTTCTTCCATTCTGCAACCAAGTCAAATAACGGCTTGATGCTCGGTTGATTCTTCCACCCGTCCACAGCCCAACTTTGGTGCTCCACGAATGCCGTGATAACCTCGCGCATCATATCGCGATCGCGCTCAAGCCGGCTCGCCAAACCCCACGGGTCGCCCTCATCGCACGTCGGATCGCGCTGCCAGTGTTCCCACGCAGCATCTGTCTCCGGAGTCGGTCTCATGTCCTCGTTGATTAGTGTCAGTTCATCGGAAACTTGGTGGAGCTGGGGGGAATCGAACCCCCGTCCTGAACTCCGCCAACCGCAACTTCTACGAGCGTAGCCCGCTTCTCCCGAAGGACGGCGTGGGCGGGCCGAGGGTCGTCCCGGAGGACGGCCTCCACCACCAGGTCTTTGCGGCGCCTCGGTCTCCGTTGGGTGCCACGCTGTGTTTCCCGAAGGCCCGTGGCCGTCCTCCGGGCGTTGTGGATCACGCGGCCTTCGCGGCCGGCAGCCAGATGGCGCCGCCGTTCGGGAACGGGATCACGTTGTCCGCCTTGTTGGCAGTTGATGCGTGGTCGGCTTTTGAGAGGGCCAGCCGACCAACCCTCGCTCGCAGTTGCGGCCGAATGAATCCAGTCGAATCCATTGCAGCCCCGTTGGAAATCACTTCTCATTTCGCCAGCACCCGTTCCAGTACGGCGGGCGAATTTTACCCTCCGCCTTGTTGAGTGTCGAGTTAAAAAGCAACGCCTTGAGTTCGATGACACAACAGCAGGCCAGACAGTGCTGCTTGTCCTCGGGCACGCCGAAACCGTTCAGCTTGAGGATCTTTTTCGCCCACTTGTAGAGCCTGCCAAACCCGGCACATGCGCCGCAGCCACCGACGTAGCCGGCCTTCGGACATGACATGCAGATGGCGATCCGGCGCTCGGCCTCCGCCCTGTCAACCACCTTGCGGTCGGTCACGGCGTGGCGGACTGTCTTGATGAACCGTCCCACCGCCCCGGGGCCGCAGACAGGCTCGTCACCGGTCGTCTTGGGCCGAAGCTTCCCGCAGAACGGCGCCCCCAGCCCACTCTGCCGGCACGCTGCGTCGTTGACCATCTCCTCGAAGTCATCAGGGATCGGGATGTTGTTCGCCTCCATGTGCTGACGCACCTGTGCGCGCAGGTCCTTGGCCCACTTCGCCCGGAAGGTCTCACCGGTCTCGGGCACGGTGTAACGCCAGCCGGAGTCCGGGGCGGCCTCGATGTCACGGGTGACGGTGAGAAGGTCTTCGGGCATGGTGGTTACGTCAAGGATGCCAGGTGCGGCCGCAGGTTGTCGAGTGCTTTCGTCCACCCGCAATCGGTGATAGGCGGGTGCGCGGCGTGCTGGGCGGCGAGATCGCGGAGACGGTCGTAGGCGTCGTGGAACTGCGTGGCGAGCGCCAGAGCAGAACAAGGCGTCGGAGGCGACGGCTTATAGCCGCGCCTCAACTCTGCGCTCGGGGAAGAAATTTTACGCGCCAGCCGGGAGAGCCAATCGGCATCCTTCTTCCATTTGTCGCACATTTGGCCGTAGGCGCTTTCCGGGTGGTGGTGCCGTGACTTCTCCAGTGCGCGGATAGTTTCACGCAGCGCATTGGCCACAGTCTTCATTCTTTCGGTGTCGATTTGTTTGTTTCCATGGTCGTCGTTGGTTGGCGCTGGCGTGGTCGCCTGCGCTGGGGCGTTCGCGGAAATGGATTCAAAAAGCGCGTCCACAAGATCCTTGCTTCCGCAGTCACCGTCCCATCCCCAATCAACCCGCTCGAAGTCCGTCACGAATGACCGAATCGCGTTCTGAAGTCGAATCACCTCGGCGGCATCTTTTCCGGATCGGGCCACAATGTCGGCGGCCAGGTCGAGAACGAGCGCACCACTCGGAGCCAGTTTGCGACACCGTTCCGCCATTCTACGGAGTTCGGTTTCCACATCGGACAACCGCGAACAAGGCGCGGCAGAGGCAACCCCTGCCCGCGAGTCTGTCGATTCAGTATTCATCGTTTTGGGTTGCC
>JAXDCU010000044.1:0-4080 GCA_034677645.1 Verrucomicrobiia bacterium | reverse complement strand
CACCGACCGCGATGTGGACGGTGTTCTGAGGCGCGCCCGACCGTACAGGGACGATCCTCAGTTGGGTCGTGTGTGGCACTTGGGGCTCTGCTTGGCGGCGGTCGGACTCGGTCTTGACCTCGACAGGGCGGAGGTCGAGCCACGGCAGATTGTGCTTCGAGGGCCAGGTGACGTCAGGCGGAGCATCCCGCTCGACAACGATGGGTTGTTTTACATTGACTGGTCTCTGGCCTGGAATGACAGACGGCTGGTCCATGCCACATTCGAGGAGTTGCTCGAGTTCGATCAGTTGCGAGAGTCGGGGCAAACCAGACTGGAATCCGCTTTTCAAGGCAGGCTGGCGGTCATCGGCTCGATCGGCGCGGGAAGCAATGTGTCGGACGTGGGCGCAACGCCGCTCCAGAAAGAGACTTATCTTGTGAGCCAGCATTGGAATGTGGCGAACTCGATGATAACGGGCCGGTTCCTGAGACCGGCGTCAGCTTGGGGACGATTGGGGCTGGTGATTCTGGTTGGGGCTGTGTCCGCGGTATTGACATGGCGCATGCGAGCGCGGCTTGCGTCGGGGTTAGTAGGCATTGTGCTAATTGCGTATGTGGCGTGCGGTGTCTGGCTGTTCGTGCGTTTGAGTCTGTGGATTCCCCTTGTTGTGCCGGCGGGTGTGGCTGGTTTCATGACGCACGTGGGGTTGATGACATGGCGCGCCGTGTTCGAGCAAAGCGAGCGCCGCCGTGTCAAGTCAATCTTCGCTCGCATCGTCGCGCCCGAGATCGTCACCGAACTCCTCCACCAAGAACGCCTCGCCCTTGGCGGCACCCTCCGCCCCGTCACCGTCCTATTCGCTGACATCCGAGGTTTCACGCGCTTGACGGATGAGCGCCAACGCGCGGCGGAAGCTTACGCTCGCGAACACGGCCTGACCGGAGCGGCCGCCGAGGCCTGGTTTGAGCAGAATGCGCGTGAGACACTCGAAACCGTGAACCGCTACCTGGCGGCGGTTGCCGAGACGGTGAAGAGACATCACGGCACTCTCGACAAGTACATCGGCGACTGCGTCATGGCCTTCTGGGGCGCACCGGTCCCGAACAAACATCACGCGGTCGACGCCGTTCGCGCCGCGATTGACTCGCAACGCGCCATAGCGCGGCTTAACACGGCATGTGCAGGGGAATCCTCATCGCGCGCGAATCAGGCCGCCGGTGAAGCCTCCCCACACCCCACTCTGTCGCCACTGGCAGCGTTGAGCCTAGGCACTGGCATTAACACGGGGACGGTGACAGTCGGCTTGATGGGTTCCGCGTCGCACACATTCAACTACACGGTCTTCGGACGGGAGGTCAATTTGGCGAGTAGATTGGAGAGCGTGTCGGGTCATGGCCGCATAATCATAAGCGGGGCCACTTGCGCGGAACTGCGTCTGTGGGCTCCCGATCTGGCCGCGCGCTGCCTGCCATTACCTGCCGTCGTCGTGAAAGGCATAAGCGAGCCGGTGGAAATCCATGAGGTTCCTTGGCGAGAGGAACCGGAAGCCGGATAAGCGGCGGGCTGTGCTGAGAGTCCGAGAGTGTTCTCCTGCGTCGACTTTAGAGGATGTTCGCCCCAAATCCTCGTCTAATCTCACCACGAAGCTCGGGAAGTCCGCGAAGGAGAGCCCCGAGATAGCATAGGTGTTTTGGCGCTGGACTTGGAGGTAGCTGTGGTAGAATCGTCCCATGCGAACGGTGGTATACCCCGGCAGCTTCGATCCGATCACCAACGGCCATCTCGATGTCATCGAGCGGGCGGCGCGGCTGTTTGACCGCGTGATCGTGGCCGTGGCGCTTAGCGAGAGCAAAGAACCGCTCTTTTCGTTGGCGGAAAGGCGGGCCATGGTCTCGCGCGCGGTGGCGCACATGCGGAATGTCGAGACGGACGTTTTTGAGTGCCTGCTAATCGAGTACGCCGCGAAGCGAGGCGCGCATGCCATAGTCCGAGGATTGAGGGCGGTGTCGGATTTTGAGTTCGAGTTTCAACTTGCCCTGACCAACCGTCGGATGAACGACGAGATTGAGACGATATTCATGATGCCCAAGGACACCTACACATTTCTCAGCTCGCGAATGGTGAAGGAAGTCAGCCGACTGGGCGGTGACGTTCACCGTTTCGTGCCAGCGCACGTGGACCGCGAGCTGAAACGCAGATTCGGAATTGGAGCTGGCAAGCCGGGCCGGCTGGAGGCGGTTCGAAGGCGAGCTGGATAAGGCCCACGTCGGCTGGGCACTTCGCATATGCCATTGCTCATCAATCTAAGGCATCTGGAGCTCAAGAACCTTTCGCTGAGCGGCACGCTAAGCGTCGAAGAACTCGATCTTGCGGCCGTGGACGACGTGGTCCGCTTAGTCCACCCCGCGCGGTACGAGCTTTCGGCTGAGCGCGCAGGCCCCTCTGTACTGGTGCGCGGGAGTCTTGCGGTGATCATCACATGTGTTTGTGTCAGGTGTCTGCGAGCGTTTGAGTGCCCGCTGGTTCTCAACGATTGGGCGTTGGAGTTGTTTCCCGGCGACGATGAGACGCCGATCCACAACGATTGCGTGGACTTGACGGCGAGGGTGCGAGAAGATATCGTGCTATCGCTTCCGCAACATCCGTTGTGTGAACCTGAGTGTTGTGGCATGCCCTCGCTGCCAGCTTCAGCCCCGAAAAGGGGCGTCGGATCTCCAGGTCGTGGCGGAGCGTCGGTGTGGTCCGAACTGAACAAGTTAAAACTGTGATCGAGAGAAGAGTATATGGGCGTTCCGAAACGTAAACCGTCCCACAGCCGCCAGCGACAACGGCGAGCCTACAACAGCGTCGTCAAGCTTCCGCAACTCACACGTTGTCCGCAGTGCGCCGAGCCTTATGTCCCTCACCGGATATGCCCGGCATGCGGCTACTACAAGGGGCGGCAAGTGATAACCGTCGCACCGCGTGGTTGATGCCGCGGGCCGCTGACAGTCCAAAAGACAAGATTCACTTCGGCGGCCAGCTCCTATGCGCATCGCGGTCGATGTGATGGGCGGCGACTACGGGTGCAAGGTCGTGGTCGACGGTGCGCGGCTTGCCCTGAGGACATACCCGCACATCACTACACTCTATCTGGTCGGTCACCAGAACGAGATCAGAACGGCGCTAACCGCCGCACGGGTGTCGGATTCGCGCGTCCAAGTGGTCCATGCCGGCGAAGTCCTCACAATGCACGACAAGCCGCTAGTGGGACTGCGACGCAAGAGGGACTGTTCAGTGCTGAAGGCCGTCGAACTGCTCAAGGAGGGCAAGGCCGAAGCTTTCATCTCCCCGGGAAACACAGGCGGCGTCGTCACAGCCGCCACCATTCGGTTGCGCCCCCTTGCGGGGGTGGACCGTCCAGCAATTGTCGCCGTTATCCCCGCTCCGGAAAACGAGTTTGTGCTTGTCGACGCCGGCGCCAACGTCGAGTGCCGCCCACTGCATTTGCTGCAGTTCGCGATCATGGGCAACATCTACTCGCGTGAGATTCTTGCATGCGCACGGCCTCGCGTGGGACTGCTCAGCGTCGGCACCGAAGACGTCAAAGGCAACGAACTGACGCAGGAAGCGCTCAAGCTTTGCAGGAAGATCGACCTGAACTTCATCGGTAATGTTGAAGGCCACGACTTGTTCGCCAATCGCGTCGACGTGGTGGTGTGTGATGGTTTTGTGGGCAACATAGTGCTCAAAACCTGCGAGAGTCTCGCGATGAACATTTTCCGCTGGCTGCGGAACGAACTGACGAAGAATCCCAAGCGTCAGTTAGGCGCTTTGTTGGCTAAGGGCGCTTTCAGGACTATCCGCCAACGGACCGACCCCGAATCACACGGTGGCGCGCCGTTGCTGGGACTAAACGGAACGGTCGTCATTGCCCACGGCTCATCCAGGGAACGGGCCATCACCAACGCGATCGGCCAGGCAGTCAGGGCCTGGCAGAACCGGGTGAATCAGCTTATCACGCGTGAAGTGGCGGCGGCGACCGAGACCTTGCGCTGCTCTTTGCCTGGGGCGCTCCCCGCACTTGCATGAATCCATCTCACCGCCCCGCGTTCAGGA
>JAXDCU010000043.1:0-7732 GCA_034677645.1 Verrucomicrobiia bacterium | reverse complement strand
CTTCCATCCCGCGAACACGCCGCACCTTCCCAGCGGTGGAATCGTGAACCTCCATGCGGACAAGCGCGACCGACTCTGGGTGAGCACCTACACCGGATTGGTGATCAAGGACGGCGCCCAGTGGCGCGCCGTGGGAACGAACGAAGGCTGGGCCGGCAACTACGTCCGCACGTTTGCGGAGCGAGTCAACGGCGACTTGCTGATCACCACCTTTGACGGGCACGTAATGGCGGTTGCGGATAACCGTCTGACGGAGTTACCGCCGCCGCCGGGTGAGCGGGGGCAGGGCTATCTCGGCACGGTGGATGAGGAGGGTCAGTGGTGGCTGACGCAGCGAGGTTTCGTGGGGTTCTGGAACGGTCAACAATGGGTCCAGGCAATCACTCCCAGCCCATCGGTCGGCCGGTCGGGGGTGGCCTGCGCCTCCTCGCGTGGCGGCGGCGTCTGGGTCCTGCTGGCGAAGGAGCTCTTGAAGTTCCGCGGGGGGAGTGAGGTGTCCCGGCGGTCCCTGCCCCAGTTGCGGGGCGGGATCTGGTCGATGTCCGAAGACAGCCGGACGAACCTTTGGATCTGCAGTTACGATTCCGGGCTGTTCGAACTGACTGCCGGCGGGGATGTGCATCATTGGACAACGACCAATGGATTGGAGACTCTGTCCGCGCGCGTGGTCTTCGAGGACCGGGAGGAGAACCTGTGGCTAGGTTCAAGCGGCGGCGGGCTGCGAAAGCTCACGCCGCGACGGTTCCTCGATGTGGGCGCCGGGAGCGTGCTGTCGCCGAAAGTAGCCCGATCCGTCTGGCCCGCTCGCGATCAGGGCATCTGGATCGCCTTGTTTGACGCGGGACTCTTCCGGCACGGCGAAACGGGAATCGAGCGGGTGTTGGTCCCGGGACCGAGTAACGAGAGCGCCTATGGATTATCGGTGCTGGAAGACCGGGCTGGACGGCTCTGGTACGGTGACGCCGACTACTGCTGGTGGCGCCACGGTCACGAACGGTTCGAGAAGGTTCCGCTCAAACCGGCTGTCGGCGCCAGCGTCACGGCCTTGTTCGAAGATTCCAGAGGGCGCGTCTGGATTTCCACCCGGGAGGGCGTTGTGGTCTGCGACGGCGGGAGGTTTCGTCAGATTGGACCCGAGGCCGGTTTGCCGGGCAGCGAAATCGCCGGATTTGGGCAAGAGAAGTCTGGCGCGGTCTGGATTGCGGGATCGGAAGGGGTCTTTCGCGAGGAGAACAGAGGTTTCATCGGAGTCCGGACGCCCGACGGCCAACCTCTGCGGGGAGTCCTTTGCCTCAAAGCCGATCCGAACGGTGCGATGTGGATGGGCACGCGCGTGACCGGCCTGATCCGCTGGCAGCACGAGAGACTGGACCGGGTCGGAGCGGAGCACGGACTGCCGGATTGCGAAGTGCGCGGCATCATTGAGGACGAGCAGGGTTACTTCTGGATGCCGTCAAACCGCGGCATCCTTCGCGCAGGGCGGGAACAACGCCACGCGGTGGCTGACGGCACCGCGGTCCGCCTGGACTGTCAAGTTCTCGATCAGAACGATGGGCTGCCCAGCGCGGAATGTCCCGCCGGGCAGCCCACCTGTGCGCGCGACGCCGCAGGCCGGATGTGGTTTGCCACACAGAAAGGCGTGGCGGTGATTGACCCGGCCCGGTTCCGCTGCAACTCGCAACCGCCCCCGGTTCGCGTGGAGCAGTTGACCTATCGCGTGCCACTGACCGGGCCTGGGCAAAGGGGTCTCCGGATTTCTGGCGCCTCGGGCCGCGACGAGCTTCGCCTGACGGCGCCGTTCCCGCTGCCCCTGCGACTGGCGCCTGGAAGCTACGGGCTGGAGATTGAGTACGCGGCCCTGAGTTACAGCGCTCCGGAGAAGATGCGATTTGAGTTCAAGTTGGAGGGACGAGGTCCGTCTGATTGGGAAGACGTTCGAAATCGACGCATTGTTCGCTTTTACCAGATGCGACCCGGGGAGTATGTCTTCCGCGTCCGAGCCGCGAACAACGATGGGGTCTGGAACGAGACCGGGGCGAGTCTAGCGTTCTCTGTGCTGCCCTTCTACTGGCAGACCGTCTGGTTCCGTGCGGTGATCACCCTGCTGCTCATCGGCCTGGGGGCCGCCGGGGTTTGGTTGTGGTCCCGAGACCGGGTTCGCCGGGTGGGAGAGCGGGAGCGCGCCGCCAGCCAAATCCGGGAACTGGCCGGACGACTCATCGATGCGCAGGAACTGGAACGCGCCCGCCTGGCGAGCGAGTTGCACGACGACATTACCCAGCGCCTGGCCCGACTGGCCATCGACGTCGGTCGGTGTGAGCTGGGAACCTCCGAGGTTCCGCCGACGGAGACGGCGCGCGGCGTGCGGGAGGGATTGGTCCAATTGAGCGAAGACGTTCACGCGCTTTCCTACCGGCTCCATCCCTCGATCCTCGAAGACCTGGGCCTTGCCGCGGCCTTGCAGGCGGAGAGTGAGCACTTCACTCGGCAGAAGTCCGTCCCGGTGGACGTGAAGTTGCGCGAGATCCCGGAGAAGATGCCGCGCGAGCCGGCCCTCTGTCTGTTTCGCGTGGCGCAGGAGGCGTTGCGGAACATCGCGCGCCACGCCCGCGCCAGCGTCGTCGAACTCTCACTGCGCGGCCTAAACGGCGGGCTGCAACTGGCCATTCGCGATGATGGCTGCGGCTTCGATCCCGCAGGTCCACGGGCTCGTGCCTGCCTCGGTTTGGTGAGCATGCGCGAACGAGTCCATTCGCTCGGAGGTGAACTCGAGGTGGAAAGCGCGCCCGGGCACGGCACCACTGTCCTGGCCTGGGTGCCACTGAAAGGGACAAAAGCATGAGTCATACACTGCGCCCTCGTGTGTTGCTGGCCGACGATCACCGCATCGTCGCCGAAGGTTTGAAAAGCCTGCTCACCCCAAATTTCGAGCTGCTCGACGTGGTGGAGGATGGCCGCGCCCTGATTGCGGCCGCGAAGAAGCTCCGGCCCGACGTCATCGTGGCGGATATCTCGATGCCCCACCTCAACGGTATCGACGCCCTCGCCCAACTGAAGAAGGAGCATCCGGGTGTGAAGGTGGTATTCCTGACGATGCACCAGGATGTGGCCTACGCCCGCCGCGCGCTCGAAGCCGGCGCCGTGGGCTTTGTGCTTAAACACTCGGCTCCGGCCGAGCTGATTACTGCAATTCGCGCGGCACTGAACGACCAGACCTATGTAACGCCCGCCCTCGCCGGAGAAGTGTTCCGGGCTATGCGGCACGAACCACCGGGAGCCAGCGATCCCGCCGCCAAGCTGACACCGCGTCAGCGGGAGATTCTCCAGTTGCTGGCAGAGGGCCGCTCGGCCAAGGAAATCGCCGATACGCTGACGATCTCGGTTCGGACAGTAGAGTTTCACAAGTACCAGATGATGGAGGCGCTCAACCTGCACAACAGCGCCGAGTTGATTCATTTTGCGATCAAGACTGGGATCGTTTCGATCTGAGCGCCTAGCGGCGGTCCAAGGGCTGGTATTTCCTCTTCAAACAACCTAGTAGTTTTGCGAGGTCACACCGGGGAGTGGATTTCTTACTGTTCTAAGAAAAGCGTTCTCCAAGGAAGAATGAGAGATAAATCACTGACTACTTGCCACCGATTACTCAATCCATCCTTCACGGTTAGCATACAAATCTATGATAACCAAAACCATCCTAACTGCTCTCAGCCTCTCGCTGGGCGCGTTCGCGCTACCGGCAGGGGCGCAAGAAGTCCTGCCCTTTCCACCCACGCCGTCCGCCTCCACTGCGGGACTGACGATGAAAGACTCGGTTCACCAGAAACGCGTCACGCCGTCGCGGCTGCAACCGGGTGCGCCGAATGTCCTCATCATCCTCATTGACGACGTCGGGCCGGGCGTGGCCTCGACATACGGGGGCGAGATTAAAACCCCGACCCTTGACCGCGTGGCGAAGACGGGCATCTCCTACAACCGCTTTCACTCCACGGCCATGTGCTCGCCCACGCGCGCGTCGCTGCTCACCGGACGCAATCACACCCGCGTCGGCAATGGCCAGATTTGCGAACTCGCCAACGACTGGGACGGTTTTAGCGGCACCATCCCGAAGTCATCCGCGTGCGTCGCCGAAGTGCTCAAGGACTACGGCTACAACACAGGTGCCTGGGGCAAGTGGCACAATACGCCCGCCGAGCAGACCACCTCCAAGGGACCGTTTGATTACTGGCCGGCAGGTTACGGCTTCGAGTATTTCTACGGCTTCCTCGCCGGTGAGGCTTCACAGTATGAACCGCGTCTCGTGAAGAACACCACCATCGTGGAGCATTCGCCCAAGACCTCCGGTGGCCACAATTACTATCACCTGACCGAGGACCTCGCCGATAACGCCATCCACTGGCTGCGCGAACAGCAGGCTTTCTCGCCCGACAAACCGTTCTTCATGTATTGGGCTACGGGGGCGTCGCACGGCCCGCACCACATCATGAAAGAATGGGCGGACAAGTACAAGGGCAAGTTCGACGACGGCTGGGACAAGTATCGCGAGCGTGTGTTCGCCAATGCCAAGGCGAAGGGCTGGATTCCGCAGAACGCGCAACTGACGCCCCGCCCGGCCACACTGCCATCTTGGGATTCAATCCCCGAGGATCAGAAGCCGTTCCAACGCCGCCTCATGGAAATCTGGGCTGGGTTCACCGAGCACGCCGATTACAATGCCGGCCTCGTCATTGACGAGATTGAGAGGCAGGGGAAACTCGACAACACGCTCATCTTCTACATCTTGGGCGACAACGGCAATTCCGCCGAAGGCCAGAACGGTACCATCAGCGAACTGCTCGCGCAGAACGGCATCCCCACCACGATTGATCAGCACATCAAGGCGCTGAACGAACTCGGCGGGTTGGACGTCCTCGGCTCGCCCAAGACCGACAATCATTACAACGCCGCGTGGGCGTGGGCTGGCAGTTCCCCTTACAAGTCCACCAAGCTCGTCGCCGCGCACTTCGGCGGCACCCGACAGAATCTGGCCGTCTCGTGGCCCGCGAAAATCAAGCACGACGACACGCCGCGCGCGCAGTTCCACCATGTGAGTGACGTGGTGCCCACCATCTACGAGGCCGCCAAGATCACCCCGCCGCGCGTGGTGAACAGCTTTGAGCAAACACCACTGGACGGCATCAGCATGGCCTACACGTTTGCCGATGCAAAGGCCAAGGACCGGCGCACCACCCAGTTCTTCGACATCATGGGCAGCCGCGGCATTTACAAGGACGGCTGGTTTGCCTGCACGTTTGGTCTCCGCACACCTTGGATTCCCGGACTGCCGAAAGGCGCCGCCGATTGGAACCCGGAGAATGATGTTTGGGAGCTTTACAACCTCGATGAGGATTGGAGCCAGGCCAACGACCTCGCCGCCAAGATGCCGGAGAAGCTCGCGCAGATGAAGAGCCTCTTCCTCGTCGAATCCGCCAAGAACCTGAACATGCCGATTGGCGGCGGACTCTGGACGCCGGTCCTCCACCCAGAAGACGCACCGGGAACACCTTACACGGAGTGGACCTTCGCTGGCCCCATCACCGGCATGCCGGAGTTTGCGGCGCCGAAGCTCGGGAAGTTCAACAACACCGTCACCATGGAAGCGGACGTGCCGCAGAATGCCAACGGCGTGCTGTATTCGCTCGGCGCATTCTCCGGCGGACTCACCTGCTTTGTAAAAGACGGCACGCTCAACTACGAATACAACCTGTTCGAGATCCAGCGCACCAAGCTCACCGCCAAGGACAAACTTCCGACCGGCAAGGTGAAGGTCGAAGTCGTGTCGAAGCTGGTCGCACCCAAACCCGGGGCTCCGCTGGACGTCACCGTCAAGGTCAACGGCAAGACCGTGGCCGAAGGCCGCGTGCCCATCACCGCGCCACTCACGTTCACAGCCAACGACTGCCTCGACATCGGCAGCGATCTCGGCTCGCCCGTGTCGCTCGATTACTTCGATGCCGCGCCGTTCAAGTTCAACGGCACGATCAATCAGGTGCAGGTGAAATACACCAAATAGTTCCTCTGGTTCGTTCGTGAACCACGCGGGCTGGCCGCGAGACCGGCCCGCGAATTCACAAACGAGATCGCAATTGAGCAACAAAGAACACTGGAAGCATGCCAAAACCATGAAAACAGTTCACAAACAAAGCGTCCTCGCCGCCCTCGTTGGCGCGCTGGCCGTCTCAACCACCATCATTCAGGCGCAGACCGCGCCGAAGATGAAGATGACGACGGATATTCCGCCGCAAATCACCACGCCGGATTCCGTCGAGACCCGGCTGGGCACGCTCAAGTTCTTCGACGGGTTCCCGGACGATGCCACCGTGGAGAAAGTCTATGACAACCTCGATTTCTCCCGCGGCGTGCAGGCGTTCCTCAACGCCATGCCCGGCGCGTCGGTCTATGCCATACGCGAGGGCATGCGCAGCCAGGGCGCCGACAACCAGACCGTGCTCATCATGGAGACGCTGATGGATTCGAAGTCGCTGTTCCTTACGCCGAACACCGAAACCGTCTATAGCCTGATGTGGCTGGACTTGAAGGACGGCCCGTTGGTCATCGAGACGCCGCCGAACATTCTCGGGATCATTGACGACCACTGGTTCAATTACGTTGGCGACGTGGGCAACGCCGGGCCGGACCGGGGCAAGGGCGGGAAGTTCCTCCTCCTGCCGCCCGGCTACAAGGGCAAAGTGCCCAAGGGCTACTTCGTCTTCCGCTCCGCCACGTTCGGCAATGTCTTCTTCTGGCGCGGCTTCCTGGTGAACGGCGACACCAAACCGGCTGTGGAAAGCACGAAGAAGTTCGCCAAGGTCTATCCGCTGGCGAAGGCGAAAAACCCGCCGCCGATGAAGTTCGTCAACGTCTCCGGCAAGAGCTTCAACACGATCCATGCAAACAACTTCTTGTACTTCGAGGAAATCAACCATATCGTGCAGGAGGAACCCAATGCGGCGCTGAACCCGGAAACGCTGGGGCTTCTGGCCGCCATCGGCATCGAGAAGGGCAAGCCCTTCGCCCCAGATGCGCGCATGAAGCGGATTCTCACCGAGGCCGCGGCCGTGGGCAACGCCACCGCGCGGGCCGCGGTCTTCCGGAGTCGCCTCAAGGACGCGGCGCTCTTCCCGAATAGCGCGTGGAGCGTGGCATTCATTGGCGGCAGCCACGAATTTCTCTCCCAGCCCGGCGTGCGCAACCTCGATGCCCGCACGTTCTTCTTCTATTACGCCACCGGTGTCACGCCGGCCATGGCCGCGAAGATGGTGGGCGTCGGCTCGCAATATGCCGTCGCGTTCGTCGATTCCCAAGGGAAGGCCCTCGACGGCGGCAAAACCTACAAGATTCATCTGCCACCCAACATCCCGGCAAAGAACTTCTGGTCGTTTGTCGTTTAAGACAACCAGACGCGCTCAATGCTCCAGACCGACGCGCAATTCCCCAGCCTCGGCAGCCAGTCCAAAGGCATCGTCATCAACCCCGACACGTCGGTGGACGTTTACTTCGGCCCGACCGCGCCGGCGGGACACGAGTCGAACTGGGTGCAGACCGTTCCCGGCAAAGGCTGGAACGTCGTCCTGCGCCTCTACGGCCCACTCCAACCGTGGTTCGACAAGACTTGGAAGCCCGGCGAGATCGAATTGGTGAAGTGATTCGATTGTGAACCGCGCGGGCTGGCCCGGTGGCCCGTCCGGCACCGACC